>NZ_JBIDAJ010000040.1:0-66421 GCF_043202395.1 Streptomyces sp. NPDC048197 | reverse complement strand
GCGAAGTCGCCGGCGTCCACCAGGGCCACCCGCAGTCCGGCCTGCGCGGCGTGCCAGGCGGTGGAGATGCCCAGGATGCCGCCACCGATCACCAGGAGGTCGTAGGTCGCCTTGGAAAGCTGCTCCCGAGTCTCGGCGCGGCTCGGGTGCGAACCGTTGGCCGGGTGCGTCCCGAGGGCCGGGACGCTCTGCAGGGTGCTCATGTTGTGCTCCTCGTCAGCTCTCGTCGTCGAGCCAGCCCATGGTCCGCTCCACGGCCTTGAGCCAGTTCTTGTACTCGCGGTCACGGGTGGCCGCGTCCATGCGGGGGGTCCATTCGGCGGCCCGGCGCCAGTTGGCGCGCAGTTCGTCGGTGCTGGACCAGAAGCCGACGGCCAGACCGGCCGCGTAGGCAGCGCCGAGGCAGGTGGTCTCGGCGACCATCGGGCGCACCACGGGTGCGTCCAGGAAGTCCGAGATGGTCTGCATCAGCAGGTTGTTGGAGGTCATTCCGCCGTCGACCTTGAGCGCGGTCAGGTCGACGCCGGAGTCCTTGGTCATGGCGTCGGTGATCTCGCGGGTCTGCCAGGCGGTGGCCTCGAGAACGGCGCGGGCGATGTGCGCCTTGGTGACGTAACGGGTCAGGCCCGCGATGACACCGCGCGCGTCGGAGCGCCAGTAGGGGGCGAACAGGCCGGAGAAGGCCGGCACGAAGTAGGCGCCGCCGTTGTCCTCGACCGTGCTGGCCAGGGTCTCGATCTCGGCCGCGCTGTTGATCAGGCCCATCTGGTCGCGCATCCACTGGACGAGCGAACCGGTGACGGCGATCGAGCCCTCCAGGGCGTAGACCGGCTGCTGGTCGCCGATCCGGTAGCCGACGGTGGTCAGCAGCCCGTTGTAGGAGTTGACCGGCTCGTGGCCGGTGTTCATCAGCATGAAGGTGCCGGTGCCGTACGTGGACTTGGCCTCGCCCTGCGCGAAGCAGGTCTGGCCGAAGAGCGCGGCCTGCTGGTCGCCGAGCGCCGAGGCGACCGGGACGCCGGCCAGCACGCCGCCGGCGCTGTGGCCGTAGACCTCGGCGGACGACTTGATCTCCGGCAGCACGGCCGCCGGGATGTCCATCGACGCCAGGATCTTGTCGTCCCACTCCAGGTTGTGGAGGTTCATCAGCATGGTGCGCGAGGCGTTGGTGACGTCGGTGACGTGGTGGCCGCCGTTGACGCCGCCGGTGAGGTTCCAGATGACCCAGGAGTCCATCGTGCCGAAGAGGATCTCGCCGCGCTCGGCGCGCTCGCGCAGGCCCTCGACGTTGTCGAGCAGCCAGCGGATCTTCGGGCCGGCGAAGTAGGAGGCCAGCGGCAGACCGGTCTCCCGGCGGAAGCGGTCCTGGCCGACGTTGCGGCCGAGCTCCTTGCAGAGCGCGTCGGTGCGGGTGTCCTGCCAGACGATGGCGTTGTGGACCGGCTCACCGGTGTTCTTGTCCCAGAGGACGGTGGTCTCGCGCTGGTTGGTGATGCCGATGGCGCGGACGTCGTCGGCGGTGATGCCGGCCTTCTGCACGGCGCCGTCGACGACCTGCTGGACGTTGGTCCAGATCTCGGCGGCGTCGTGCTCGACCCAGCCCGGCTTCGGGAAGATCTGCTCGTGCTCCTTCTGGTCGACCGAGACGATCCGGCCGTCCTTGTCGAAGACGATGCAGCGGCTGGAGGTGGTGCCCTGGTCGATGGCCGCAATGAACGGGCCATGCCCGTGGGAGGAAGCGCCATGCCCGTGGGAGGAAGCGCCGTGGCCGTGGGAGGAGGTGCTGTGGGTGTCGCTCATGGTGTGCTCCAAGAAGTCTGTGCGGGCGGCGGGGCGGTCGGGCGGATCAGGCGAACGCCACCTGGTAGATGCCCCCGGCGAGGGCGCCGCCGATGAGCGGGCCGACGACCGGGATCCAGGCGTAACCCCAGTCTGAACCGCCCTTGTTCGGCAGCGGCAGCAGTGCGTGCACGATGCGCGGACCGAGGTCGCGGACCGGGTTGATGGCGTATCCGGTCGGGCCGCCCAGCGACAGACCGATGCCGACGACCACCAGCGCGACCAGCAGGGTGCCGATGACGCCGACGCCCTTGCCGTTGTCGCTCAGACCGAGCGTGAGGATCGACAGCACGAGCACGGTGGTGGCGATGATCTCGGTGGCGAGGTTCTGCACGGCATTGCGGATCTCCGGGCCGGTGGAGAAGATGCCCAGGACCGGGCCGGCCTTCGGGGCGGCGGCCTGGTCGACCATGCCCTCTTCGCTCGTGTGGTCCGCCAGCACCTCGGGATCGGTCAGATGCGCACGGAACTGTCCGTAGTACACGACCCAGACCAGTACGGCGCCGATCATGGCGCCGAGCATCTCGCCGGCCAGGTACACCGGCACCTGGCTCCAGGCGACGGCGCCCTTGACGGCGAGACCGATCGTGACCGCGGGGTTGAGGTGCGCGCCGGACTTCGCGGCGATGTAGGCACCCGTGAGGACGGCGAAGCCCCACCCGAAGGTGATGGCCACCCATCCGGCGTTGTGCGCCTTGGAGCGCTTGAACGTGACGGCGGCGCAGACGCCGCCGCCCATGAGAAGCAGTACAGCGGTACCGATGGTCTCGCTGAGGAAGATGTCGGAGCTGGACACCGGCGACTCCTTTGTCCTTCGTCCAGGGGAAGGCGAACCCCGGGTCCCTCCGGTGGTTCGCGCCCTCCGAGAGGGCGGTGCTCGGCCCGGCATTGCCCACCATAGCGAATATTGCCGTGTGGTGTTCGACAATGCCGACCGATGCACGGCAGTTTTGTTCAGCGTCAGAACCCCGTCAAGAGGTACTTGGCCAAAAACTTAGGTGAACTTAAAGGGCGAAAGGGTCAAAACCGCCCTGCGCCAAGATCACGGGACACCGCGCGTGCACAATCGCGCACAGCAGCGACGATTTCCGGCCGCAGTTCGCCGTCCCGGCAGACCCGCTCCACCGCCCCCGTGATCCCCACCGCGCCCACCGGCATCCGCCGCCGGTCATGGATCGGCGCGGCCACCGACGCCACGCCGTCCCATGTCTCCTCGACGTCCGCGGCCCAGCCCCGGGCCCGGATCAGGTCCAGCAGCCCCTCGAAGTCGCCGAGACCGGTCACCGTGCGCGGCGTGAACGCCTCCCGGTCCGCCTCCACGACCTCGCTGTGCGCCACCGGGTCGTACGCGCAGAGCACCTTGCCCAGCGCCGTGCTGTGCAGCGGCTGCATCGCCCCCACCTCCAGCACCTGCCGGCTGTCGTCCGGCCGGAAGACGTGGTGCACCACCAGCACCCCCTGCTGGTGCAGGACGCCCAGATAGACCGCCTCGCCACTGGAGCGGGCCAGGTCGTCGGTCCACACCAGGGCGCGGGCGCGCAGCTCGTGCACGTCCAGATAGCTGTTGCCCAGCCGCAGCAGCTCCGCGCCCAGCTGGTAGCGGCCCGAGACCGCGTCCTGCTCGACGAAGCCCTCCTGCTGCAGGGTGCGCAGGATTCCGTGCGCGGTGCCCTTGGCCAGTCCGAGGGAGGAGGAGATGTCCGAGAGGCCCAGCCGCCGCTCACCTCCCGCGAGCAGCCGCAGCATCGCGGCGGCCCGCTCCAACGACTGGATGGTGCGTGCCATCGGGCAACCTCCGAAGTGAGCAGTTCGACAATGCTGAACGATATCGGCCCATGCCGACTGAAGGCAGGGCACCGGGACTACTGGGCGGGTGCACCGGAGTTTGCCAATGATCACGAACGGCCCACCAACGGGGGTGGCGCGGTGCTGTCCACGCCCTGGAACGGGGAACACGTGTACCGGACCGGCAGCTACGCTGGCCGGGTGCGCCCCCTGAAGGGGGGTGCAAAGCCGACAGCCGTCGCAACCACGGGAGCATCTCCATGGCCTCGAACACGCCATCGTCCACCCCTACCGCCCGCATCCAGTCCCTGCGTGAGGCCCTGGCCACGCGGGTGGTGGTCGCCGACGGGGCGATGGGCACCATGCTGCAGGCCCAGGACCCGACCATGGAGGACTTCCAGCAGCTGGAGGGCTGCAACGAGATCCTCAACCTCACCCGGCCCGACATCGTCCGTTCGGTGCACGAGGAGTACTTCGCGGTCGGCGTCGACTGCGTCGAAACCAACACGTTCGGCGCAAACCACGCCGCCCTTTCCGAGTACGACATCCCCGAGCGGGTCCACGAGCTGTCCGAGGCCGGCGCCCGGATCGCCCGCGAGGTCGCCGACGAGTTCACCGCTTCCACCGGACAGCAGCGCTACGTCCTGGGCTCCATGGGCCCCGGCACCAAGCTGCCCACCCTCGGCCACGCCCCCTACGTCACCCTGCGCGACGCCTACCAGCAGAACGCCGAGGGCATGATCGCCGGCGGCGCGGACGCCCTGCTCGTCGAGACCACCCAGGACCTGCTGCAGACCAAGGCCGCCATCCTGGGCGCCCGCCGCGCCCTTACGGCCACCGGCACCGACCTCCCGGTGATCTGCTCGGTCACCGTCGAGACCACCGGCACCATGCTGCTGGGCTCCGAGATCGGCGCCGCGCTGACCGCGCTGGAACCGCTCGGCATCGACATGATCGGCCTGAACTGCGCCACCGGCCCGGCCGAGATGAGCGAGCACCTGCGCTACCTCGCCCGGCACTCCCGCATCCCGCTGTCCTGCATGCCCAACGCGGGCCTGCCGGTCCTCGGCAAGGACGGCGCGCACTACCCGCTGACGCCCCAGGAGCTGGCCGACGCCCAGGAGACCTTCGTCGCCGAGTACGGCCTGTCGCTGGTCGGCGGCTGCTGCGGGACGACGCCCGAGCACCTGCGGCAGGTCGTGGAGCGGGTCCGCGACCTCACCCCGCCCGAGCGCCGGCCGCGCCCCGAGCCGGGCGCCGCGTCCCTCTACCAGACCGTGCCGTTCCGCCAGGACACCTCGTACCTGGCGATCGGCGAGCGGACCAACGCCAACGGCTCGAAGAAGTTCCGCGAGGCGATGCTGGAGGGCCGCTGGGACGACTGCGTGGAGATGGCCCGCGACCAGATCCGCGAGGGCGCCCACATGCTCGACCTGTGCGTGGACTACGTGGGCCGGGACGGCGTCGCCGACATGGAGGAGCTGGCCGGCCGCTTCGCCACCGCCTCCACCCTGCCGATCGTCCTGGACTCCACCGAGGTGCCCGTCATCCAGGCCGGTCTGGAGAAGCTCGGCGGCCGCGCGGTGATCAACTCCGTGAACTATGAGGACGGTGACGGACCGGAGTCCCGGTACGCCAAGGTCACCGCCCTGGCCAAGGAGCACGGCGCCGCGCTGATCGCGCTGACGATCGACGAGGAGGGCCAGGCCCGTACGCCCGAGAAGAAGGTCGAGATCGCCGAGCGGATCATCGACGACCTCACCGGGAACTGGGGCATCCACGAGGCGGACATCCTCATCGACACCCTGACCTTCACCATCTGCACCGGCCAGGAGGAGTCCCGCAAGGACGGCCTCGCCACCATCGAGGCGATCCGGGAGCTGAAGCGGCGCCACCCGGACGTGCAGACCACCCTGGGCCTGTCCAACATCTCCTTCGGTCTGAACCCGGCCGCCCGTATCCTGCTGAACTCCGTCTTCCTGGACGAGTGCGTCAAGGCGGGCCTGGACTCGGCGATCGTGCACGCGTCCAAGATCCTGCCGATCGCGCGCTTCGATGAGGAGCAGGTCACCACCGCCCTGGATCTGATCTACGACCGGCGGTCCGGGGGCTACGACCCGCTGCAGAAGCTCATGCAGCTCTTCGAGGGCGCCACCGCCAAGTCGCTGAAGGCCGGCAAGGCCGAGGAGCTGGCCGCGCTGCCGCTGGAGGAGCGCCTCAAGCGGCGCATCATCGACGGTGAGAAGAACGGCCTGGAGGCCGACCTCGACGCGGCCCTGCAGGACCGCCCCGCCCTGGACATCGTCAACGACACCCTCCTGGACGGCATGAAGGTCGTCGGCGAGCTCTTCGGTTCCGGCCAGATGCAGCTGCCGTTCGTGCTGCAGTCCGCCGAGGTCATGAAGACCGCGGTGGCCTACCTGGAGCCGCACATGGAGAAGTCCGACGACGAGGGCAAGGGCACCATTGTCCTGGCCACCGTCCGCGGCGACGTCCACGACATCGGCAAGAACCTCGTCGACATCATCCTGTCCAACAACGGCTACAACGTCGTCAACCTCGGCATCAAGCAGCCGGTCTCGGCGATCCTGGAGGCCGCCGAGGAACACCGGGCCGACGTCATCGGCATGTCCGGGCTCCTGGTCAAGTCCACGGTGATCATGAAGGAGAACCTGGAGGAGCTCAACCAGCGCAAGATGGCGGCCGATTACCCCGTCATCCTCGGCGGCGCCGCCCTCACCCGCGCCTACGTCGAGCAGGACCTGCACGAGATCTACGAGGGCGAGGTCCGCTACGCCCGCGACGCGTTCGAGGGCCTGCGGCTGATGGACGCCCTGATCGCCGTCAAGCGCGGGGTGCCCGGCGCGGCCCTCCCCGAGCTCAAGCAGCGCCGGGTCCCCAAGCGGGACACCGCGGCGCTGGAGGTCGAGGAGCCCGAGGGCGCGGTGCGCTCCGACGTCGCCACCGACAACCCGGTCCCCGCCCCGCCGTTCTGGGGCACCCGGGTCGTCAAGGGCATCCAGCTCGCCGACTACGCCTCCTGGCTGGACGAGGGCGCCCTCTTCAAGGGCCAGTGGGGCCTCAAGCAGGCCCGCACCGGCGAGGGCCCGACGTACGAGGAGCTGGTGGAGACCGAGGGCCGCCCCCGGCTGCGCGGCTGGCTCGACAAGCTGCAGACCGAGAACCTCCTGGAGGCCGCGGTCGTCCACGGCTACTTCCCCTGCGTCTCCAAGGGCGAGGACCTGATCCTGCTCCACGAGGACGGCACCGAGCGCACCCGCTTCACCTTCCCGCGCCAGCGCCGCGGCCGCCGGCTGTGCCTGGCGGACTACTTCCGCCCGGAGGAGTCCGGCGAGACCGACGTCGTCGGCCTCCAGGTCGTCACCGTCGGCTCGAAGATCGGTGCCGCCACCGCCGAGCTCTTCGAGGCCAACTCCTACCGCGACTACCTCGAACTGCACGGCCTGTCCGTCCAGTTGGCCGAGGCGCTGGCCGAGTACTGGCACGCCCGGGTCCGCGCCGAGCTGGGCTTCGGCGGCGAGGACCCGGACAACGTCGAGGACATGTTCGCGCTCAAGTACCGCGGCGCCCGCTTCTCGCTGGGCTACGGCGCCTGCCCCGACCTGGAGGACCGCGCCAAGATCGCCGACCTGCTGCAGCCCGAGCGGATCGGGGTCCAGCTCTCCGAGGAGTTCCAGCTGCACCCGGAGCAGTCCACCGACGCCATCGTCATCCACCACCCGGAGGCGAAGTACTTCAACGCCAGGTGACGCCCGTACCGCCGGGCCCGCCCGGCGTGACGCAGCGTGAGCGGCCGGGGCCGTCCGGAGTCGTACCGGGCGGCCCCGGCCGCTGCCGTCCGGTCGCCGGCACGCATTCCGGCGCACACCGTCGTACACTTATCGATCCGGTAGTGGCCGGTCGTATCCCCCAGCCGGGGATGGCGACCGGCCTTTTCGTCCCTTGTGGGACGCGTAACGGAGGTGGATGGATGACCAGCAGCATCCCCGCAGTCGGCACCCGGACGGGCGGCGCCGGGACCCTCCAGGCCGTCTTCCTCGACCTCGACGGCACCCTCGTCGACACGGAGGGGTTCTGGTGGGAGGCCGAGGCGCAGGTGTTCGCCGAGCTCGGCCACGTCCTCGACGACGCGCACCGCGAGGTGGTCGTCGGCGGGCCGATGACCCGCAGCGCCGGGTATCTGATTCAGGCCACCGGCGCCGACATCGGCCTGACCGAGCTCAGCGTGCTGCTCAACGCCGCCTTCCTGGACCGGATTGCCCGCGGCGTCCCGCTGATGCCGGGCGCCCACCGGCTGCTGGCCGAGCTGGCCGCCCACGAGGTGCCCGCCGCGCTGGTCTCCGCCTCGCACCGCACCATCGTCGACCGGATGCTGCAGTCCCTCGGGCCGGAACACTTCCGGCTGACCCTGGCCGGCGACGACCTGCCCCGCACCAAGCCGCACCCGGACCCGTACGTCACGGCCGCCGCGCGGCTCGGGGTGGACCCGGCACGCTGCGTGGTCATCGAGGACACCCTGACCGGGGTGCGGGCGGGCGAGGCGGCCGGCTGCCCGGTCGTCGCGGTCCCCTCGGTGACCCCGATCCCGGCCGCCCCGGGCCGCAGCCTCGTCCGCTCGCTGGAAGAAGTCGATCTCGCATTTCTCCGGTCGCTCATCACGGAAAGCCGCGGCGCCGTGCACTGAGCGTGTCCCGCCAAATCCCCGGAAGAACTCAGGGCAGCGGTCCGCTCATTTTCCGTGACGAAAGGACCGGGGGCATCCTGACTGAATTGATACATCGCCGCAGAGCCGTGAATGCGTGACGTTTCTCACGTGCCGTGGCATCGACAGCGGGCCCGGCAGGTGTTCCACGGGTCCCGTTCGGAGGTTTCTACGGGGGTAAGTGTCCGGATTGGTGGAGCAACGCGCGGATCGTTCCACCGTCCGGATATCGATCATCCCGCCGACGTTATCCGGGACCCTTATCCGTTCAACTCCTTTGTGTCCCGGCGCGGCTGGCCGTTCCTACTAATGTCGACGCGAGCAACACCTCTGCGCTGATAAGGAACCTGCCGACGATGAATCGCAAGACCCTGGTGCTGCCGGCGCTGGCCGGTCTCCTTGCCCCCGTACTCGCGGCCTGTGGAAGCACGGACGGTGCGGGCGATGGCGGCGATCCGATCGTGGTGGGCGTCGCCGCCCAGATCGAGGCGACGAAGGCCGCGCCGGCCCCGCTCGACCCGGCGCAGGCCTACGACGTCGACGCGTGGAACGTGCTGCGCAGCACCCTGCAGACGCTGATGCGGCTGCCCCGGTCCGGCACCACGCCGGTGCCCGACGCGGCCGAGTCCTGCGGGTTCCGCGACACCCAGAACGAGCAGTACCGCTGCACCCTGCGCAGTGGCCTGAAGTTTTCGAACGGTCATGCCCTGACGGCCGAGGACGTCAAGTTCTCCATCGACCGCATGCGGACCATCAACAACAGCAACGGCCCGGTGGCGCTGCTCGACGACATCGACACCGTCGAGACGCCGGACGCCAAGACCGTGGTCTTCCACCTCTCCAAGCCGGACGCCACCTTCTCGGAGAAGCTCGCCACCCCGGCCGCGGCCATCGTCGACAGCCAGGTGTACCCCAAGAACCGCCTGTACGACGGCTTCGACGTGGTCGGCTCCGGCCCGTACACCGTCAAGGCCGAGCACAGCGGCAGCCACATCACCAAGGCCGTCTTCACCAAGAACCCCGACTACAAGGGCGGGATGAGCGTGAAGAACGACAAGGTGGAGATGCGGTTCTTCGCCGATTCGGCGACCACGGAGAAGGCGCTGCGCAAGGGCGACGTCGACGTGATGAACCGCGGCCTGGCGTCCGACCAGATCCGCGGTCTGGAGAACGCCCGCGCCCAGCACATCGCCCTCCAGGAGATGCCGGGCCAGGAGATCCGCTACCTGGCCTTCAACACCAAGGCCCCGGTCGTCTCCAACAAGGCCGTGCGCCAGGCGATGGCACAGATCGTCAACCGCTCCGAGCTGGTGCGCGACGTCTACTCCTACACCAGTGACCCGCTCTACTCGATGGTGCCCACCGGCCTCACCGGTCACATCAACTCGTTCTTCACCAAGTACGGGAACCCCGGCGCCGCCGCCGCCCGGAAGACGCTGCAGCAGGCGAACATCACCACCCCGGTGAAGTTCACCCTCGCCTACACCACGAACCACTACGGTCCCAGCACCGGCAAGGAAGTCCGGGCGCTGCAGAAGCAGCTCAACGACACCAAGCTGTTCGACGTCAGCCTCAAGGGCATCGACAGCTGGCAGCAGTACCGCACCAACTCCCTGGCCGGCAAGTACACCGTCTACCACATGGGTTGGTTCGCCGACATTCCGGACGCCGACAACTACATCGCGCCGTTCATCGGCAAGCGGAACTTCCTAGGCATCCCGTACCGCAACCCCAAGATCGAGTCGCAGCTGATCCCGGCCAGCCGCCAGGAGACCGACCGCAACGCCGCGGGCGCCGAATTCAAGCAGGCCCAGGACATCATCTCCGACGACGTCCCGCTGCTCCCGCTGTGGCAGGGCAAGCAGTACGTCGCCGCCCGCGACGACATCACCGGCATCGGCTGGGCCCTCAACTCCGCCTCCGGCCTCCAGATCTGGGAGCTCGGCCGGGGCGTCGCCGACTGACCCCTCGCCGCATCCGCCCGGATGCGGCACACCCGCCGCGGTGTCCCCGCCGCGGCCCGACAGGCACCACCCAGAACGTGAGGACCTTTAGTGAGGAAGCGTGACCCGCGGCTGGCCGCCCCGATCCGAGCGGGGCTGGCGACAGCCCTGCTCGCGCTCGCCGGGTGCGGCACCGACGACTCGGCGGCGGCCGGCCACGGCGAGCCGGTCGTCATGGGAATGACGGACAAGGTCGTGGCCACCGACCCGGCAGCCGGCTACGACCCGGGTTCCTGGCTGCTGTTCAACAACGTCTTCCAGTCCCTGCTGAGCTTCCCCAAGGGCGGCAACACCCCCGAGCCGGAGGCCGCCCAGCGCTGCGGCTTCACCGACGCGGACAGCAAGGTCTACCGCTGCACCCTGAAGGACGGTCTCCACTTCAGCAACGGTGACCCGCTGACCTCGAAGGACGTCAAGTTCTCCTTCGACCGCACCCAGCGGATCAAGGACAAGAACGGGCCGGCCGTGATGTTCGCGGCCCTCGACAAGGTCGAGACGCCGGACGCCAAGACCGTGGTCTTCCACCTCAAGACGCCCGACGCCACCTTCCCCATGAAGATCGCCTCGGGCGCCGGCTCCATCGTCGACCACACCGCCTACCCGGCCGACCGGCTGCGCACCGACGGCAAGGCCACCGGCTCCGGCGTCTACACCCTCAAGTCGTACGGCAAGGACCGGGCAGTCTTCGCCGTCAACGGCTCCTACAAGGGCCCCGCCAAGGTCAAGAACTCCGGGATGACCGTGAAGTTCTTCGACGAGCCGGGCAAGCTCAAGAAGGCCGTCGAGAGCGGCGACGTCGACCTCGCCTACCGCGGCCTGGCCATGAAGGACATCGCCCACCTGGACAACGCCTCCCTGAACCAGCAGCACGGCACGCAGGTCATCGAGGGCGGCAGCGCCGAGGCCATGTACATGGTCTTCAACATGAAGGACCCGGTCGCCAAGCAGGCCGGCGTCCGCAAGGCGATCGCCTACCTCCTGGACCGCTCCACCCTCGTCCGGGACGTCTACCAGCGCACCGCCGAACCGCTCTACTCGGTCGTCCCGGCCGGCATCACCGGCCACAGCACCTCCTTCTTCAACACCTACGGCGACCGCCCGCAGCCCGACAAGGCCAAGGCCGCACTGCGCGCCTCCGGCCTGTCCGGCAAGGTCGCGCTGACCCTGTGGGCGACCCCCGACCGGTTCGGCCCCGGCACCGTCCCGGCCTTCCAGGAGATCGCCCAACAGCTCAACGCCAGCGGCCTGTTCGACGCCAAGGTGCGCTCGGTACCCACCGACGAGTACGAAAAGGGCGTCGCCGACGGCCGGTTCGGTGTCTACGTCAAGGGCTGGATCCCCGACTACCCGGACCCCGACAACTTCACCCAGCCGTTCTTCGGCAAGGACAGCGTGCTGTTCAACCACTACAACTCGCCCGCCATCACCGGCCGGCTGCTGCCCAAGACGGCCGACGAGCAGAACCGTGCCGCCACCAAGACGGCGTTCCGCGAACTGCAGGACATCGTCGCCCGTGACGTGCCGATCATCCCGATCTGGCAGGGCAAGCAGTACGCGGTGGCCCGGAACGGCGTCACCGGCCTGGAATGGACCCTGGACTCCTCGACCGTCTTCCGGTTCTGGGAGATCAGCAAGGCGACCGACGCCTGACGGACGCCCTGACGAGGCCCCGACGAGCCACTGACGGACGCACCGCACGACAGCGGGGCCGGTCCCGGGAGGATTTCCCTCCCCGGACCGGCCCCGCCGCCGTACCCGCCCTCACGAGCGCCGTAACAGCCCCGTGGGCCCTCCGGGCCCGGCTACTGCGCTCCCGGGCGCACCAGGCCGCTCTCGTACGCGTACACCGCCGCCTGCACCCGGTCGCGCAGCCCCAGCTTCGTCAGCACATGGCCCACATGGGTCTTGACCGTCGTCTCGCTGACGAACAGGTCCGCCGCGATCTCCGCGTTCGACAACCCGCGGGCCACCAGCTTGAGGACCTCCACCTCCCGGTCGGTGAGGGTGTGCAGGGTGTCCGGCACCGGCTCCTCACCCGACGGCAGATGCCCGGCGTACTTGTCCAGCAGCCGGCGGGTGATGCTCGGCGCCAGCATCGCCTCGCCCGCCGCCACCACCCGGATCGCCTGCACCAGTTCGTTCGCCGGCGCGTCCTTCAGCAGGAACCCGCTGGCCCCCGCCCGCAGCGCCTCGACGACGTACTCGTCGAGGTCGAAGGTCGTCAGCACCAGCACCTTCGCCGGCCCGTCCTTCGCCGGACCGGTGATCTGCCGGGTCGCCTCGACCCCGTCCATCCGGGGCATCCGGATGTCCATCAGCACCACATCGGGCTGCAGCGCGCGCACCTGCTCCAGCGCCTGCAGACCGTCACCGGCCTCACCGACGACGGCCAGGTCCTGCTCCGCCTCCAGAATCATCCGGAATCCCGTACGCAGCAGGGGCTGGTCGTCGACCAGCAGGACGCGGATGGCCACGAGCTCTCCTTCGTTAGATCGGCCCCATTCTGCCCTGCGGCGCCCCGCCGCCGTCCCCCGGGCGCACGGGCAGCGACCGTGCTTCCGGTGGGCCCACCTCCGGGCCCCCGGCCGAAGGCCCGTCAGTCACCCGCACGGGCAACCGGCAGCGGGTAGACCGGGGGAGTACCGCCGAATTCCGGACAGTGCGCCCGGTGGTCGCACCAGCCGCACAGCTTCGTCGGCCGCGGCCGCCAGTCGCCCGTCTCCGTCGCCAGCCGGATCGCCTCCCACAGCGCCAGCAACTTCCGCTCCACCGTCCGCAGATCGGCCTCACCCGGGTCGTACGTCCGCACCTCGCCGCTGCCCAGATAGACCAGCTGCAGCCGCCGCGGCACCACACCCCGCAGCCGCCAGATCACCAGCGCGTAGAACTTCATCTGGAACAACGCGCCCTCGGCGAACTCCGGCCGCGGCGCCTTCCCCGTCTTGTAGTCGACGATCCGCACCTCGCCCGTCGGCGCGACGTCCACCCGGTCGATGAAGCCCCGCAACCGCAGCCCCGACGCGAGCTCCGTCTCGACGTACAGCTCACGGTCGGCCGGCTCCAGCCGCTGCGGATCCTCCAGCGAGAACCACCGCTCCACCAGCGCCTCGGCCTCCGCCAGCCACGCCGCCAGCCGCTCACCCCCGGGATCGTCCGCGAACAGCTCCGCCAGCTCCGGCCGCTTGGCCAGCAGCCGCTCCCACTCGCCCGGCACCATGGCGCGGGCCCCCGCCGCCGTACGCGCCGCCGCCGGGGCGTCGAAGAGCCGCTCCAGCACCGCATGGACGACCGTGCCCCGGGTCGCCGCCGGGCTCGGCTTCTCCGGCAGCCGGTCGATCACCCGGAAGCGGTAGAGCAACGGGCACTGCATGAAATCGCTCGCCCGCGACGGCGACAGCGCCACCGGCGGCCGCGCCGGCTCCCCGCCCCGCTCCCCGGCGGTCCCCGCGCCGGACCCCTCCTGGGCGTCCTGCACACCCTGTGTGCCCGCGCCGTCCTGCTCCGTGCTCCATCCCATGGCACAAAACCCTACGGCCCGCCACTGACAGGCGCGGACGGCCCTGCGCCGGAGGCGCCCCGCAGCCGACCGGCGCACGCCACTCCGCATACCATCGACGCCGGACCCCTGCGCCCTGCATGATCGGGATATCAGGCCGAGCAGGGGCGAATGCCGTATTCGATGAGGGGACACTGTGGACGAGAGCGGGAAGCCGCAGGACCCCGAGGAGTCCGTGCGGCCCCAGCCGCCCGAGCCGCCCAAGGACACCAAGGACACGGACACCAGCGACACCGAGGGCCCCAAGGACACCGAGGCCCCCAAGGCGCCGCCACCGGGCGGGAAGGGCAGCGGCGGCGGCATCCTGATGGGCCGTCCCTTCGGCGTGCCCGTCTACGTGGCCCCGAGCTGGTTCCTGGTCGCCGCCCTGATCACCTGGGTCTTCGGCGGGCAACTGGAGCGCGTGCTGCCCGAGCTCGGCGCCGCCCGCTACCTCGTCTCGCTCTTCTTCGCCGTCGCCTTCTACGCCTCGGTCCTCGTCCACGAGCTGGCCCACACCGTCGCCGCGCTCCGCTTCAAGCTCCCCGTCCGCCGCATCCAGCTCCAGTTCTTCGGCGGTGTCTCGGAGATCGAGAAGGAGAGCGAGAGCCCCGGCCGGGAATTCGTCCTCGCCTTCGTCGGCCCGCTGCTCTCCCTCGTCCTCGCCGCCGTCTTCTACGTAGGGATGCAGCTGGTCGAACCAGGCACGGTCCCCGGCGTCCTGCTCGCCGGCCTGATGATCTCCAACCTCATCGTCGCGATCTTCAACCTGCTGCCCGGCCTCCCGCTGGACGGCGGCCGGATGCTCCGCGCCGTCGTCTGGAAGATCACCGGCAAACCGATGACCGGCACCATCGCCGCCGCCTGGGTCGGTCGCGCCCTCGCCGTCACCGTCCTCATCGGCCTGCCGCTGCTCACCCACACCGGCGCCCTCGGCAACGCCCGCCCCGAGATCGGCGACGCCGACTCCCTCACCGACGCCCTGCTCGCCGCGATCCTCGCCGCCATCATCTGGACCGGCGCCGGCAACAGTCTGCGGATGGCCCGGCTCCGCGAACGCCTCCCCGACCTCACCGCCCGCACCCTCACCCGGCGCGCAGTGCCCGTCGAGACCGCCACCCCGCTCTCCGAGGCCCTGCGCCGCGCCAACGACGCGGGAGCCCGCGCCCTGGTAGTCGTCGACCCCCAGGGACGGCCCACCGCCCTGGTCCGCGAGGCCGCCATCGTCGGCGTCCCCGACCACCGCCGCCCCTGGGTACCCGTCGGCACCCTCGCCCAGGACCTCAAGGACGGCATGCGGGTCTCCGCCGAGCTCGCCGGCGAGGACCTGCTGGAATACCTCCGCGCCACCCCCGCCACCGAATACCTCGTCGTCGAGCGGACCGGCGAGATCTACGGCGTCCTCTCCACCGCCGACGTCGAACGCGCCTTCGTCTCGGCGATGGCCCGCCCCAACTAGACTCCGCCCACTCCCGCGCCGCGGCCGGCGCCGCAGCCCCCGCTCACCCGCCCCTGCTCACTCGCCCGTGGTCAGTGGCGGCCCCACGGCCCGGTAGGCTGGTCACATGTCCGAACCGACCGGTGCCGCCCGCCGTCGCGGGCCCTTCAAGGTCGGGGACCAGGTCCAGCTCACCGACCCCAAGGGACGCCACTACACCTTCACGCTCGAAGAGGGAAAGAGCTTCCACACCCACAAGGGAGCCTTCCCCCACGACGAGCTGATCGGTGCTCCCGAGGGCAGCGTTGTCCGTACCACCGGGAACGTCGCCTACCTCGCGCTGCGCCCGCTGCTCCCCGACTACGTCCTGTCCATGCCCCGCGGCGCCGCCGTGGTCTACCCCAAGGACGCGGGGCAGATCCTGGCGATGGCCGACATCTTCCCCGGCGCGCGCGTCGTCGAGGCGGGCGTGGGCTCCGGCTCGCTCAGCAGCTTCCTGCTGCGCGCCATCGGCGACGACGGCATGCTGCACTCCTACGAGCGCCGCGCCGACTTCGCCGAGATCGCCACGCAGAACGTCGAGCGCTACTTCGGCGGCCCGCACCCGGCATGGACGCTCACCGTCGGTGACCTCCAGGACAACCTCTCCGACACCGACGTCGACCGCGTCATCCTGGACATGCTCGCCCCCTGGGAGTGCCTGGAGGCCGTCTCCAAGGCCCTGGTTCCCGGCGGCATCCTCTGCGCCTACGTCGCGACCACCACCCAGCTGGCCCGCACCGTCGAGGCGATCCGCGAGCACGGCACCTTCAACGAGCCGTCGGCCTGGGAAACCATGGTCCGCACCTGGCACGTCGAGGGCCTCGCGGTCCGTCCCGACCACCGCATGATCGGCCACACCGGCTTCCTGCTCACCGCCCGCCGCCTCGCCGACGGCGTCGAGCCCCCGCTCCGCCGCCGCCGCCCGGCCAAGGGCGCGTACGGCGAGGACTACACCGGCCCCGGCGGCCGCGAGAAGGCAGCCGGCAAGGACAAGGGCACGGCCACCACGGTCGACCCCACCGACGGCGCCTGACCCCCTCCACACACCGTCACCGGCCGCCCGCAACCGGCCACCGAACCCCTGGGCGCCGCCGCCGAGTTCCTCCCCGGAACCCGCCGGCGGCGCCTTCCGTTCCCCACCCGCAGCAGCCGCCGCCCGCGCCCCCAGAAACCGCTGACGCCACCTTCCGCACCCGGCCACCCAAACCCTCCGCGCACCCTCCCCCGACCGCCCCTCAGCCGCCTCCGTCCCGACCCCACAGAACCGGCCGACGGCACCCACGGTTCCCAGCCCCGGTACCCCCACTTCCCAGCCGTGGCGCCTCCAGTTCCCGGCCGTGGCGCCTCCAGTTCCCGGCCATGGCGCCCCTGGTTTCCCGGCCACGGGCCCCTGTCCCGCCTCCCGGCCACGGGCCCCCGCCCCCCCCAGACACAGCCCTTCCCGGCCACGGGCCCCCGCCCCGGACACAGACCCTCCGGCCACAGGTCTCCTGCCCACCAGACATGGCCCCTCCCGGCCACAGATCTCCCGCCCCAGACACGGCGCTTCCCCGCCCCCTGCGTCCGCCGCCCCCGGGAACCCCCACCGTCCCCCCTCCGTTCACCGGTCAGGGGCTCACACGACCCCTAAGGGATCCCCTAAGGGACCCCCGAGGGACCCCCGACGACAACCCTTACGGAACCCCCACGGGAAACCCCGAAAACTCCCGTCCAGCCGGTTCCTTGCCGCCCTGTCCTGTGGAACGATGCTGGGCACTCCCACCGGCACAGCACTTCACAGGAGTTACCCCGCGTGCAGCCCATGGCAGGCCAGGACCTCTTGCACACCCAGCCGCGCCCCATGCACTGGCTCGCCACCGCCACCGCCCTCTCGGCGGTCGTCGCGGGCGCGTCCTTCGTCCAGCCCCCCGACGCCACCGCCACCACCGCCCGCAGCACCGCGGCCGGCCGGCACTCCGCCGCCCCCGATCCCGGCAAGGTCACGTTTCCGGTCACCTGCGGCCCCAACCGCCCCGAGGTGGTCAAGAAGGCGTCCGGCGACCTCGACGCCGACGGCACGACCGAGACGGTCGCCGTGGTCCGCTGCCACAGCGACACCGGCACCCCGCCCAGCGGTGTCTACGTCCTCGCCCGTCCCACCGACCCGCAGGCCGCCCCGCGCATCGTGGCGACCCTCGTCGCCCCCGCCCAGCAGCTCAGCGTCCGGTCCCTGGCGGTGGAGCACGGGGTGATCTCGGCGGCGCTGCTGGGCTACTCCGACCTGAACGTGCCGCGCTGCTGCCCCGACGTGCACAAGAGCGTCAAATGGCAATGGCGGGACGGGAAGTTCATCCAGAGCGAACTGCCCGCCGCGGCGAGCACCACAGGTGTCTGAGCCGCTACAGCAGGTGTGCGGAGGGAGCTTTCCGCTTCCTCCGGTTCACTCGGCGTCCGGGCCGTAGACCTCGACGCGGTCGCTGATCCGGCGCACGTGGATGCAGTCCCCGGGGCACTCCTTGGCCGAGTCCCGGACGTCGGCGAGCAGCTTCAGCGGGACGGGCGTTGTGGCGCCCTCCTCCTGGAGCAGCTCGTCATCGGCGCTCTTCACGTAGGCCAGACCGTCGATGTCCAGCTCGAAGACCTCCGGCGCGTACTGCGCACAGATGCCGTCCCCGGTGCAGAGATCCTGGTCGATCCAGACTTCCAGCTCTGGGGCTTCGTCCTGCGCGGTCATCTCGCCTGCCGTTCCTGCGTACGTGAACCGTTTTTGTCTAAGTGGCGCCAGCCCTGACGGGTGTTGACCGACTCGACGATACAACCGCTCGCTTTCCGATGTTGATGGGTGGGTATTCCCTTGGCGGGAGGACGTGCGCAAGGGTGAAGATCGGACACACCCCGACAGTCTTTTCGATCTAGGGGTTTCAACCTGCACCGGCCCAGGTAGGGTCAGGAAGCGTCCAGCTCCTTGGAGGAGGTGAGGACCGTGGCAGCCCACGACGACGACATCAACCGCGGCATCCGGCCGGGGCGGGGGTCTGAAGATCCCGCCGGCCAGGTTGCCTATCTCGAGCAGGAGATCGCCGTCCTGCGACGCAAGCTCGCCGACTCTCCGCGTCACACGAGGATTCTCGAAGAGCGGATCGTCGAGCTGCAGACCAACCTGGCCGGCGTCTCGGCGCAGAACGAGCGTCTCGCCAATACGCTCCGCGAGGCCCGTGACCAGATCGTCGCCCTCAAGGAAGAGGTCGACCGGCTCGCACAGCCGCCGGCCGGCTTCGGTGTCTTCCTGCAGGCGAACGAGGACGGCACGGTCGACATTTTCACCGGAGGCAGAAAACTCCGGGTCAATGTCAGCCCGAGCGTGGAGACCGAGGACCTCAGGCGCGGCCAGGAGGTCATGCTCAACGAAGCGCTCAATGTGGTCGAGGCCATGGAGTTCGAGAGCGCCGGCGACATCGTCACCCTCAAGGAAATCCTTGAGGACGGCGTGCGCGCCCTGGTCATCGGGCACACCGACGAGGAGCGGGTGGTGAGGCTCGCCGAGCCGCTGCTGGACACCACCATCCGCCCCGGCGACGCCCTGCTTCTCGAACCGCGCTCCGGCTACGTCTACGAAGTCATCCCGAAGAGCGAGGTCGAGGAACTCGTCCTCGAAGAGGTCCCGGACATCGACTACACCAAGATCGGCGGTCTGGGCGGCCAGATCGAGCAGATCCGGGACGCGGTCGAGCTTCCGTACCTCTACCCCGACCTCTTCAAGGAGCACGAACTCCGCCCGCCCAAGGGCGTGTTGCTCTACGGCCCGCCCGGCTGCGGCAAGACGCTCATCGCCAAGGCGGTCGCCAACTCCCTTGCCAAGAAGGTCGCCGAGGTGACCGGGCAGCCCGCGGGGAAGAGCTTCTTCCTCAACATCAAGGGCCCCGAGCTGCTCAACAAGTACGTCGGTGAGACGGAGCGGCACATCCGGCTGGTCTTCCAGCGCGCCAGGGAAAAGGCGAGCGAGGGCACGCCCGTCATCGTCTTCTTCGACGAGATGGACTCGCTCTTCCGCACCCGCGGCTCCGGCGTCAGCTCGGACGTGGAGAACACCATCGTCCCCCAGCTGCTCTCGGAGATCGACGGCGTCGAGGGCCTGGAGAACGTGATCGTGATCGGTGCCTCCAACCGCGAGGACATGATCGACCCGGCAATTCTGCGGCCCGGCCGTCTCGATGTGAAAATCAAGATCGAGCGCCCGGACGCGGAGGCCGCCAAGGACATCTTCTCGAAGTACCTCACGGAAAACCTCCCGCTGCACTCCGACGACCTCGCCGAGCACGGCGACTCGCGCAGGGCGGCGGTCAGCGGGATGATCCAGTCGGTCGTCGAGCAGATGTACGCGGAATCCGAGGAAAACCGCTTCCTGGAGGTCACCTACGCCAATGGTGACAAGGAAGTCCTCTACTTCAAGGACTTCAACTCCGGTGCGATGATCGAAAATATCGTAGGACGCGCCAAGAAGATGGCCATCAAGGCCTTCCTCGAACACAATCAGAAGGGTCTGCGGGTCTCCCACCTCCTCCAGGCTTGTGTGGACGAGTTCAAGGAGAATGAGGACCTGCCCAACACCACGAACCCGGACGACTGGGCCCGGATCTCCGGAAAGAAGGGCGAGCGGATCGTATACATCCGCACTCTGGTCACCGGAAAACAAGGCGCCGACACCGGTCGCTCCATCGACACGGTGGCGAATACCGGCCAATACCTGTAACACCGCTCGCCGGCTGCGGATGTCCTGCACGGGGCGTCCGCAGCCGGACGCATTTCCGGGGACGCCGCAGCCGCCCCATTCCAGAGCGATGGACCAGGGAAAACCGGACTGGAGCAATGACTGTAATGATCTCCCCAGCGCCGCAAAGGCGTTCTAGGCTCTTCGGTACCGCTGCGTCACGCTGTGCGGGCGTGGGGCACGCACGCGGAACGGAAGCGCAGCGGTACTTGAGCGCCGACCCCATCCGGGGGCGCCGCCGGGCAAGGAGGGCCGCATGACCGTACGGCGAGTAATGGGAATCGAGACGGAGTACGGGATCTCCGTCCCCGGCCACCCGAACGCCAATGCCATGCTCACCTCATCCCAGGTCGTCAACGCCTACGCGGCCGCGATGCACCGGGCACGCCGTGCCCGCTGGGATTTCGAGGAGGAGAACCCGCTGCGGGACGCCCGCGGCTTCGACCTCGCACGCGAGAACGCCGACGCCAGCCAGCTCACGGACGAGGACATCGGCCTGGCCAATGTGATCCTCACGAACGGTGCCAGGCTCTACGTCGACCATGCACACCCCGAATACAGTGCCCCCGAGGTCACCAACCCCCGCGACGCCGTCCTGTGGGACAAGGCCGGCGAACGGATCATGGCCGAGGCCGCCGAGCGGGCCGCCCAGGTACCCGGCGCCCAGCCGATCCACCTCTACAAGAACAACACCGACAACAAGGGCGCCTCCTACGGCACGCACGAGAACTACCTGATGAAACGGGAGACCCCGTTCTCGGACATCGTGCGCCACCTGACCCCGTTCTTCGTCTCCCGCCAGGTCGTCACCGGCGCCGGACGGGTCGGCATCGGCCAGGACGGCCACGAGCACGGCTTCCAGCTCAGCCAGCGTGCCGACTACTTCGAGGTGGAGGTCGGCCTGGAGACGACCCTCAAGCGGCCCATCATCAACACCCGCGACGAGCCGCACGCCGACGCCGAGAAATACCGCCGGCTGCACGTGATCATCGGTGACGCGAACCTCTCCGAGATCTCGACGTACCTCAAGCTGGGCACGACCTCCCTGGTCCTGTCCATGATCGAGGACGGCTTCATCGCCGTCGACCTGGCCGTCGACCAGCCCGTCCGCACCCTCCACCAGGTCTCGCACGACCCCACCCTGCAGCGCCTGATCACCCTCCGCAGCGGCCGTACGCTCACCGCCGTCCAGCTCCAGATGGAGTACTTCGAGCTGGCCCGCAAATACGTGGAGGACCGTTACGGAGCGGATGCGGACGAGCAGACCAAGGACGTCCTGACCAGGTGGGAGGACGTGCTGGGCCGGCTGGAGAACGACCCGATGAGCCTCTCGGGCGAGCTGGACTGGGTGGCCAAGCGGGAGCTCATGGAGGGCTACCGCCGCCGCGACGGCCTGGACTGGGACGCCGCCCGGCTGCACCTCATCGACCTGCAGTACGCCGACGTGCGGCCCGAGAAGGGCCTGTACAACCGTCTGGCGGCCCGCGGCAAGATGAAGCGGCTCCTGGACGAGGCCGAGGTCCGCCGGGCCCAGCAGAAGCCGCCGGAGGACACCAGGGCCTATTTCCGGGGCCGCTGCCTGGACCAGTACGCCGACGACGTCGCGGCCGCCTCGTGGGATTCGGTCATCTTCGACCTGCCCGGCCGCGACTCCCTGCAGCGGGTCCCCACCCTGGAGCCGCTGCGCGGTACCCGTAAGCACGTCAAGGAGCTGCTCGACCGCTGCCGGACCGCTGAGGAGCTGGTGAGGACGCTGTCCGGCCGCTGAGGAGCGGCAGGTGCACGACAGAATCCGCGGCGATCGCCCGCCGATTCGCGGCTGAAATCGTCGCGGTACGGGAATCATCGAGGTGACCCCCGGGCGTTGCAGCAACAGCAGGGCCGATGTCGGACCCTGCTTGTAGGGTCGGATCTTGAAGGTCACATCGAGCGGGGCAAACCGAGCGGGGTGAGGGATATGGCGACCAAGGACAGCGGCGGCGGACAGGCGAAGGCCACCCGTTCCACCGAGGAGGTCGAGGAGCAGGCGCAGGACGCGCAGGTCTCCGAGGACCTCAAGGAACGGCAGGAGAAGCTGAGCGACGACGTGGACTCCGTCCTGGACGAGATCGACGACGTCCTCGAAGAGAATGCTGAGGACTTCGTGCGTTCCTTCGTGCAAAAGGGCGGAGAGTAGACCACCTTAGCCTTCGCATCGAAGGTGGCGGGGTGGGCGAGCGACGGATGAACAGCGTGCGAAGCGCTGCGCGCGGTGCGGCCGGGCCGGACCGCGCGCACGCTTCGCCCCGGTCCCGGCCCGCGCAGGACGATCAGCATGTGGATCACGCCCACGGGCCGGGTAAGGTCCGGGACGTACCGTGCATCAACTGCAACTCGGCACTCGGCAAGTTGAGGGATGACCCGGGCGCACTCCGCAGGGCCATCGCATATCCGGAAGGAAACGTGTGGAAGCCAATACTCGAAGCACCGGGCGTCTACCAGCTGCCTTCCTGACGCCTGGATCCTCGTCGTTCATGGACTTTCTCGGTGCGCACGCACCCGATCTGCTGCCGGGCAACCGCCCGTTGCCGCCGGTGCAGGGCGCCATCGAGGCGCCGCACGGCACGACGATCGTGGCCGCGACGTTCCCCGGGGGAGTGGTGCTGGCCGGCGACCGTCGGGCGACGATGGGCAATGTCATTGCGCAGCGTGATATCGAGAAGGTTTTCCCGGCCGACGAATACAGTGCGGTCGGAATCGCCGGCACCGCCGGTCTCGCCGTCGAAATGGTCAAGCTGTTCCAGCTGGAGCTGGAGCACTTCGAAAAGGTCGAAGGCGCCCAACTCTCCCTGGAGGGCAAGGCGAACCGCCTGTCGACGATGATCCGCAGCAATCTCGGAATGGCGATGCAGGGGCTGGCCGTGGTGCCGCTCTTCGCCGGTTACGACCTCGACCGCGAGAAGGGCCGGATCTTCTCGTACGACGTCACCGGCGGTCGCTCCGAGGAGCAGGGCTTCGCCGCGACCGGCTCCGGCTCGGTCTTCGCGCGCAGCGCGCTGAAGAAGCTCTTCCAGGAGGACTTCACGGAGGGTCAGGCCGCCACCGCGGTCGTCCAGGCCCTGTACGACGCGGCGGACGACGACTCGGCGACCGGCGGGCCCGACATGGCGCGGCGGATCTACCCGATCGTCACGGTGATCACCGACGAGGGCTTCCGGAGGCTGTCGGACGAGGAGGTCGCGGACATCGCCCGTGCCATCCACGAGCGCCGCCTCGACCAGCCCGACGGCCCGCGGGCCGCGCTGCTCTGACGGGACGGACGTTCCGCAATGCCGCCACTGAGAGAGCTTTTGACAGGAAGGGACGGATAGCCGGTGTCGACGCCGTTCTATGTCTCACCCCAGCAGGCCATGGCCGACCGCGCCGAATACGCCCGCAAGGGCATTGCGCGCGGCCGTAGCGTCGTGGTGCTGCAATACACCGACGGCGTGGTTTTCGTCGCCGAGAATCCCTCCCGCGCGCTGCACAAGGTCAGCGAGATCTATGACCGGATCGCCTTTGCGGCGGTCGGGAAATACAACGAGTTCGAGAATCTGCGGATCGGCGGTGTCCGCTATGCCGATCTGCGGGGTTACACCTACGACCGCGAGGACGTGACCGCGCGCGGTCTGGCCAATGTCTACGCCCAGACGCTCGGCACGATCTTCTCCAGCGCCGCCGAGAAGCCGTACGAGGTGGAGCTGATCGTCGCCGAGGTGGGCAGTGCCCCCGAGGAGGACCAGATCTACCGGCTGCCGCACGACGGCTCGATCGTCGACGAGCACGGCTCGGTGGCGGTCGGCGGCAATGCGGACCAGATCAGCAGCTATCTGGACCAGCGGCACCGCGACGGCATGACGCTGTCCGAGGCGCTGAAGCTGGCCGTGGAGTCCCTGTCGCGGGACAACAACGGCGGCGAGCGCCGGCTGACCGCGGAGCAGCTCGAAGTGGCGACGCTGGACCGTACGCGGCCGCAGCAGCGCAAGTTCAAGCGGATCCTGGGCCGCCAGTTGTCCCGTCTCCTGGAGGAGAGCGGACCGGCGGGCGCCGAGGAGCCGGCGGCGGACGCGGACGCCGGTGCGGAGGGCACCGGCGGCAAGGGCGCCAAGGGCGGTGGCGCCAAGGACAAGGACGTCAAGGACGACAAGGACAAGGACGTCAAGGACGTCAAGGGCAAGGACGGTCCGGACGGCGAACCGCTGCTGTAAGGACGGTTTCCGGGCCGGTGCCCGGTGTGCGCGCCCCGGTGGGTCACTGCCCGCCGGGGCGCGCCGCGTTGTCCGGCCCGGCCGGCGGCGGGGCGGTGGAGCCGCGGGTGACCAGTTCGACCGGCAGGGTGGGTTCCTGCGCGGGGCGGCCGTCGAGCACGGCCATCAGGGCGCGCATCCCGGCCTCGCCGAACTCCTCCGCGGGCAGCCGCACGGTGGTCAGCTCGGGTTCCACCGCGAGGGCGAGGGCGAGGTCGTCGAAGCCGGTCACCGAGACGTCCTCGGGGACGCGCAGGCCGAGGCGGCGTACGGCCTTGCAGGCGCCGGCGGCGATGATGTCGTCGTCGCAGAGCAGGGCGGTGGGGCGGGGGCCGGGGCCGGTCAGCGCGATGTGTGCGGCCTGCAGACCGGCGTCGACGCCGAGGGCGGCGGGCTGCCGGCGCAGCAGTGCACCAGGGACGGCGTCGAGGGCCTCGGTGACGGCCCGGGCGCGTACCTCGAAGGTCCAGGAGCGGACGTCGGCGGCGAGGTGGGTGATGCGGCGGTGCCCGAGCGCGGTCAGATGGCCGGTCAACTGCCGTGCGCCGGAGGCGATGTCGAGGTTGACGGTGGCGCTCGCGCGCGCGTCGTCGGGGTCGCTGTCGAGCATGACGAGGGGGAGGTCGGCGGCGCGCAGGGCGGTGAGGGCCTCGGCGGCCATGGAGGAGGCGATCACTCCGTCGAGGGTGGCGGCCGCGGAGTCGAAGGGGTCCCGGGCGGGGCCGATGCCCTCGGGGGAGGGGTAGAGGACGACGCCGAAGCCGTGGTCGGCGGCGATCCGGGCGGCTCCGGTGTAGACCCGGGCGAAGAATTCCGTGGTGAGGGCGGGGACGACGAGGAGCACGGTGCGGGTGCGGCCCATGCGGAGGCTGCGGGCGGCGAGGTTGGGGCGGTAGCCCAGCTCGCGGGCGGCCGCCCGGACCGCCTCGGCCTTCCCGGGGGAGACCCGGCCGCGCCATTTGTCACCGAGGACGAGCGAGACGGCGGCCTGGGAGACGCCGGCGGCCCGGGCCACATCGCGGCTGGTGGCGCGGGCGGCGGCCGGGCGGTGGCCGGGGGGCGTGGCCTTGTGGCTGGTCACGGGGTGTCTCGCTCCTCGCTCGGGCCGCTGCGGGGTGGACCGCGGGTCGCCGCCATGGTACGTATGACGGAGGACGTTATACGTAACACTGCCGTCCGGGCCGGACCGGACAGAAAAGGGGCGGGGATGGCTGCTGGGTATGCGGAGCTGCTGAGAACCCGGCATGCGGCCCGGCTGCTGGCCGGAACGCTGGTCGGCCGGCTGCCGAACGCCACCGCCGCGCTGGCGGTGGTGCTGTTCGCACGGGCCGAGGGCGGCAGCTACGCCCTGGCCGGCGCGCTCTCGGCGGTCTACGGCGTGTGCAACGCGATCGGCCAGCCGCTGCTCGGCCGGGCCGTGGACCTCTACGGGCAGCCGCGGGTGATGCTGCCCGCGTCGGTGCTCTCCGCCCTCGGCATGGCGCTGCTGGCGGCCGTCGGCCTGGACGTGCTGTGGCTCGCCTACGCCGCCATGGTGGTCGCCGGTTTCTTCACGCCGCCTCTGGAGGGCGGGCTGCGGGCGCTGTGGCCGGGCGTGCTCAAGCGCCCGGACCGGGTGCACGCCGCCTACGCACTGGACGCGGTGGCGCAGGAAGTCATGTTCGCGGTGGGTCCGTTGCTGGTGACGCTGTGCGTGGCGGCGTGGTCGGCGGGGGCGGCACTGCTGGTCATCAACGCGGTGGGGGTGCTCGGCGCGCTATCGGTCGTCGTCTCGCCGCCGTCCCGGCAGTGGCGCAGTGCGCCCCGCGAGGCGCACTGGCTGGGCGCCCTGCGGTCGGCCGGGATGCTGGTGCTGATCGGGGCGTTCTTCTTCGTGGGCCTGGCGCTGGGATCGATCGCGGTCGCGGCGGTGGCGTACGCGGACGAGCACGGCGGCGGGGCGGTCTCCAGCTGGCTGCTCTCCGCGCTGGGTGCCGGGGCGCTGGCCGGCGGGCTGGTCTACGGTGCCCGGGACTGGCCGGGGCGCCCGGAGAACCGGCTGCGGCTGCTGATCGGGCTGCTGGCGCTGGGGTATCTGCCGCTGGTGCTGGTCCCGGGCGTGGCCGGGATGACCGCGCTGACCGGTGTCGCCGGGGTGTTCCTTGCGCCGGCGCTGGCGTGTGCGTTCGTGGTGGTGGACCGGCATGCGCCCAAGGGGACGGTCACCGAGGCGTTTTCGTGGCTGGTGACGACCTTCGGGGTGGGGTCGGCGGTGGGCATGTCGGTGGCGGGCCCGGCCGTGGAGGGCGGCGGAGCACAGGCCGGCTTCGCGGTGGCGGGGGCGGGCGGGCTCGCCGCACTGCTCGTCCTTTTGTCGACGAAGCGATTTCTCGGGGAGCCCGGGCGGCGTACGGCGGGTGCGGCCCCGGCGGAAAATGATCGAAACGGGGCCGTCGAACCCGGTTTCAGAGCAGGCCGTCAGGCGTAATGTTCAGTCATGGACCGCCGCATTTTCGGGCTGGAGAACGAGTACGGCGTCACGTGCACGTTCAGGGGACAGCGCCGACTGTCGCCTGACGAAGTGGCGCGGTACCTCTTCCGCCGTGTCGTGTCATGGGGCCGCAGCAGCAATGTCTTCCTGCGGAACGGCGCCCGCCTGTACTTGGACGTGGGCTCGCACCCGGAATACGCAACTCCCGAGTGCGACAACGTGACCGAGCTGGTCACGCACGACAAGGCCGGTGAGCGCATTCTCGAGGGCCTGCTCGTCGACGCCGAGCGCCGCCTGCATGAGGAGGGAATCGCGGGCGACGTCTATCTGTTCAAGAACAACACCGATTCGGCGGGAAACTCCTACGGCTGCCACGAGAATTACCTCGTCGCCCGCCACGGCGAGTTCTCCCGGCTCGCGGACATCCTCATTCCGTTCCTGGTCACCCGCCAGCTGCTCTGCGGCGCGGGCAAGGTCCTGCAGACGCCGCGGGGCGCCGTCTACTGCGTCAGCCAGCGCGCGGAGCACATCTGGGAGGGCGTCTCCTCGGCGACCACCCGCTCCCGCCCGATCATCAACACCCGTGACGAACCCCACGCGGACGCCGAGCGCTATCGCCGGCTGCACGTCATCGTCGGCGACTCGAACATGTCCGAGACGACGATGATGCTCAAGGTGGGCGCCACGGATCTCGTCCTGCGGATGATCGAGGCCGGCACGGTCATGCGCGATCTGACGCTGGAGAATCCGATCCGCGCGATCCGCGAGGTCAGCCACGACACCACCGGTCAGCGCAAGGTGCGGCTGGCCAGCGGGCGGGAGGCCTCGGCGCTCGAGGTCCAGCAGGAGTACTACGAAAAGGCGGTGGATTTCTGCGACCGCCGCGGAATCCGCACCGGTCTCGTGGAGCGCGTACTGGAACTGTGGGGCCGCACCCTGGAGGCGATCCGGGACCAGGAACTGGACCGCATCTCGACCGAGATCGACTGGGTGATGAAACATCAGCTGATCGAGCGGTACCGCACGAAGAACAACATCACGATGTCGCACCCACGAGTCGCGCAGATAGACCTCGCGTATCACGACATCCACCGCCGCCGGGGGCTTTACTACCTCCTGGAGCGGAAGGGCCAAGCGGCGCGTATCTGCAATGACTTGAAGATCTTCGAGGGCAAGTCGGTGCCCCCGCAGACGACTCGGGCCCGGCTGCGCGGTGACTTCATCCGCCGGGCGCAGGAACAGCGCCGGGATTTCACCGTCGACTGGGTGCACCTCAAGCTCAATGACCAGGCGCAGCGTACGGTCCTGTGCAAGGACCCGTTCCGTTCGGTGGACGACCGGGTGGAGAAGCTGATCGCCGGGATGTGACCCGCGGGGAATGCGGAGATGTGCCGGGAGCCGAGCGCTCCCGGCACATTGCTGTGTTGTGCCGGGAAGGGTCCACGGGCACAGGTCGTAGAGTGGCGGGCATTGCCCACCACCCCACGAGCCCGAGTTGGACTGATGCTGAATCTCTCCGGGGCACGGCCCCCGCACCACCGCTCGTTCCCGAAGCACGCCCGTCGCGCCGCCCTCGCCGCGCTGGCCGTGCCCCTCCTGCTGATCACCGCCGCCTGCGGGTCCGACGACGGCAAGGGCTCGTCGGGCGAAGCCGTCGTGAAGGTCACGGGCAAGCCGGGGGCGCAGCCCAAGATCACGGTGCCGAAGGGCGCCAAGCCGTCCGACACGGCCGTCACCAAGACCCTCATCCCGGGCAAGGGCGCGACCGTCAAGAAGGGTGACCTGGTCCGCCTGGACTTCGCGGCGCAGACCATGAAGGGCCAGAACCTGGGCAGCAGCTGGGCGCCGCAGCCCGGCGCCGAGAAGGGCGCGCCGCGCACCCAGGTCGTCAGCGAGGTCACCGACCAGATGACGCAGCAGATGCTGCCGCCGAAGGTGATGTCGGCGGTCGCCGGGCAGAAGGTCGGCAGCCGGTTCGAGGTCGAGGGCACCGCCAAGGCGCTGATCGGCGCGGGCCTGAATCCGCAGTCCGGGATCAAGCCGGGGGACGGCCTGGTCTGGGTCGTCGATGTGGTCGGCGCGAAGAAGGTCGACAAGAAGGCGAAGGCCGAGGGCAAGCAGGCCGACGCCGAGAGCGGGATGCCGGAGGTGACCGCGGCGGACGAGAAGGCCGCGAAGATCACCATCCCCAAGGGGGAGAAGGCGCCCAAGGGCCTGGAGCAGCAGGTGCTGATCAAGGGCAAGGGTCCCGAGGTGAAGGCCGGCGACGGGCTGATCGCGCAGTACACCGGTGTGAAGTGGGAGGACGGCAAGAAGTTCGACTCCTCCTGGGACCACGGGGGTGCGACCGCGTTCCAGATCGGTACCGGGCAGGTCGTCCAGGGCTGGGACAAGGCGCTGGTCGGCAAGCACGTCGGGGACCGGGTGGAGATCGTCATTCCGCCGAAGCTGGGGTACGGCGCGAGCCCGCAGCACGAGCTGGCCAAGAACACCCTGGTCTTCTCGGTCGACATCGTCGGCACCGTCTGACCAGCGACGACGTCAAGATCTGCGAGACTGGCCCGGTAATCGTAAAGATTCGCAAGTAGGAGCACATCAGTGAGCATCGACAAGCCCGAGATCGACTTTCCTGAGGGCCCGGCTCCCACCGAGCTCGAAATCGTGGACCTGACGGAGGGTGACGGGCCGGTCGCCAAGGCCGGGGACACGGTCTCCGTCCACTACGTCGGCGTGTCCTTCAGCACCGGCGAGGAGTTCGACGCCAGCTGGAACCGCGGCAAGCCGCTGCAGTTCCAGCTGGGCGCCGGCCAGGTCATCGCCGGCTGGGACCAGGGCGTCCAGGGCATGAAGGTCGGCGGCCGCCGCCGGCTGACCATCCCGCCGCACCTGGCGTACGGCGCGCACGGCGCCGGGGGCGGCCGGATCGCCCCCAACGAGACCCTGATCTTCGTCTGCGACCTGGTCTCCGTCTGACGCCGCCGCCGCTCCCGACCGGGACGGCCGCCGACGCGCCCGAGGGCCCGTGCCACCTTGTGGCACGGGCCCTCGGCCGTGGGCCCTCGGCTTTTACCTTCCGCACCCCGAGCGGTACGGTCAACGATCGGGAGAACAACGAGAAAGGGCGTCGATGGCCATTGCCAAGGCCGAGCGGCTGATGAATCTGGCGCTGTGCCTGCTGGGGACGCGACGCCCGCTGACCAAGCGCGAGCTCCGCTCGTCCATCGAGGCATACATCGAGGCCTTCGGGCCGGGACATGCTGCGGCCTTCGGGCCGGGACACGCTGCGGCCTTCGGGCCGGGACGCGCTGCGGCCCACGGGGCCGGCCACGGGACTCCGGGCGGCGACGAAGCCTTCAACCGCATGTTCGAGCGGGACAAGGACGACCTGCGCGAGCTGGGCCTGGTCATCGAGACCGTCGAGGGCATCGACGGCGAGATCGGCTACCTCGCCCGCCGCGACAGCAACCGGCTGCCCCCGATCACCCTGGACGCCGAGGAGGCCGCCGCCCTCGGGCTGGCCGCCAAGGTCTGGCAGCAGGCCCGGCTGGCCGGCGCGGCCAGCGGCGCGCTGCAGAAGCTGCGGGCGGCCGGGATGCCGCTGGCCGGGGACGGCGAGGACTACGACGCCGGGCAGCCGCACAGCGCGCTCGAACCCCGGATCCCCGCCCACGAAGCCGCCTTCGAACCGCTGATGCTGGCCTGCCGCGACCGCCGCCCGGTCGTCTTCGACTACCGCAAGTCCAACGCCGCCCGCCCCGAGCAGCGCCAGGTCGAACCGTGGATCCTGGAGTGCTGGCGCGGCCACTGGTACGTCGCCGGCTGGGACCGCGAGCGCCAGGCCGAGCGGGTCTTCCGGCTCTCCCGGATCACCGGCAAGGTCCGTTCCCGGCAAGGGAAGTTCACCGCGCCGGTGCCCGACCACGTCACCGTCCGCGAGACCGTCGAGAGCTGGGCGGGGGAGACCGCCACCGGCACCGCCCGGATCAGGCTCCGTGCCGAGCACGGCTATCCGCTGCGGTCCCGCGCGCTGACCGTCCGGGACCTGGGCGACGGCTGGGACGAGCTGGAGATCCCCAACGGCCACGGACTCGACGCCTGGCTGGTGGAGTTCGGGCCCGACGTGGTCGTACTGGAACCCGCGGAACTGCGCGCCGACGTCATCGACCGGCTGCGCGCCGTGGCCAAGGGCTGAGAGGGACGGGAGCTTCACTCATGGCCACGAACGCGATCGACCAGACCCGCCGGATGCTGTCGCTGGTGACGTATCTGCGCGAGCGCCCCGGCGCCCGCGTCGGCGACGTCGCGCGCGCCTTCGGCATCACCGAGGACGAGCTGATCGCCGACCTCGACGTACTGCCCATGTGCGGCACGAGCTTCCGCGGCGGCGACCTGCTGGACATCGACACCGACGGCGACCGCATCTGGTGGCACAACCCCGACGACGTCGCCGAGCCGCTGCGGCTGGCCGCCGACGAGGCCACCGCCCTGCTGGTCGCGGCCCGCGCGGTCGCCACGCTCCCGGGGCTGCGGGAGGGCGACCGGCAGGCGCTGCTGCGGGCCACCGCCAAGCTGGAGGCGGCGGCCGGTGAGGCGGCCGGCGCCAGCTCCCGGCTCTCGGTGACCTTCGAGTCCGAGGGCGGGGTGTTCGCCGACGTCGACCGGGCGATCGCCGAACGGCGCCGGCTGTGGCTGCGCTACTACTCCCCGGCCCGCGACGAGCTGACCGAGCGCGAGGTGGACCCGATCCGGCTGTTCGCCGTCGGCCACACCTACATGGAGGCCTGGTGCCGGCTCTCGGAGGCCCGGCGCACCTTCCGGCTCGACCGGGTCGCCGAGATCAAGCTGCTGGACGCGCCCGCCGACCCGCCGCCGGTCGAGCTGCGCGACCTGTCCGAGGGCCTGGTGCAGCCGGCCGCCGAGGACCCCGAGGTGTCCATCGAGGTCGGGCCGGGCGGCCGCTGGGTCGCCGAGTACTACCCGCACGACAGCGCCGAGGAGCTGCCCGACGGCGGGCTGCGGATCACCTTGCGCACCCCCGACCCGGCCTCGCTGCGGCGGCTGGCGCTGCGGCTGGGCCGGGACGGCCGGATCGTCGCGCCGCAGGCGCTGGCGGACAGTGCCCGGCGCGCCGCCGAGCAGGCGCTCGCGGCGTACGGCGAGTGAGCCGGGCGGCCCGGCCACCGCGCAGGGACGCCGTAGGGAGAGGGCCGTGTCCAGTAGGAGGAGGCAGCGAGGGATGACGACCACCATGGCGACCGGGACGGCGACCGCCGCTCCGGCGGACGCGAGGGTTCCGGTGCTGTTCAAGGCGGCCTGCCCGGACTGCCGGGGCCGTTTCGAGCTGGCCTCGGACGCCTTCCGGCTGGCCATCGGCGGCAGCCGCCGCACCACCTTCTACTCCTTCACCTGCCCGGACTGCCGGCGCGCGGTGCGCCGGCCGGCCGGTGAGCGGATCGTCGAGCTGCTGACCGGCGGCGGGGTGCGCACGCTGCGGCTGCACTCGGGCTGACCGATAGGCTCGCCCCATGCTCTGGCCCATGATCGCCATCGCCCTCGGCTTCCTCGGGATCGCCGTACTGGGCGTGCTCGCCGTCCGTGTCTTCATCGAGGTGCGCCGGCTGGCCCGCCAGGTCGGCACGGCGTCGGAGCGGATCCAGCGGGCGGCCCAGGACCTGGAACGGGCGGCGGTGCCGCTGGCCTCCCGGATGCACGAGGCCGGCCGGGACCGGGCCGGGGACTGACGCCGGGGCCGGGCCCGGCGCCCGGACGTCGCCGGAGAGGTCGGCGCCCTCCTGTGCGGCAGGGCGGAGAGGTAGGCTTCCTCCGCGGTTCGAAGAGCGCGGCGGTCGTGGCAATCCGGAGGTTGCACGGGGATTGCCGGACGTTCACCACCGAACGTTACGATCGATCGAGCACCAGGACGCCAGCCCGACCCCATCGGCAGGCACCACAGCAGACGCCGCCCCGGCGAGAAGGTAGTCGCACATGTTGAGCAACCTGAGGGCCCCCGAGATCATCCTGATCCTCGTCGTGATCGTGCTGCTGTTCGGCGCGAAGAAGCTCCCGGACATGGCGCGTTCGCTCGGCAAGTCCGCCCGGATCCTCAAGAGCGAGGCCAAGGCGATGAAGAAGGACGGTGAGGCGGACGGCGCGTCGGCCGGCACCTCGTCCGAGGCGTCCGCCGACGCCGGCCAGCAGGCTCCCCGCACGATCCAGGCGGCCCCCGGCGACGTGAGCAGCTCGCGCCCGGTCGCCGAGCCGAACCAGACGACCAAGCAGGGCTGACCGAACCGATCCCGTCGCCCCGCCCGGTCCGGGACGGCTGATGCACGAGACGAGGAAGTGGGTTGCTCAAGTCTGCCCGCAAGCAGGAGAAGGACCCCGAGGGGCGGATGCCGCTCGCGGCGCACCTGCGTGAGCTGCGCAACAGACTGCTGAAGTCGGTGCTGGCGATCGGTGTCGTCACCGTCGTCGCGATGTGGCAGTACGACGCCATCGCCCACTTCATCACGGGGCCGGTCATCGACGCGGTCGGCTGCGGGCGGGGCAGCGTGACCGCTCCGCGTACGCATCCGTGCGCCGAGGTCACCGCCAACGGTCTGCTGGCGCCGTTCACCATCCTGCTCAAGCTGTCGCTCACGGTGGGCGTCGTCGGTGCCAGCCCGATCTGGCTCTACCAGCTCTGGGCCTTCCTCGCGCCCGGCCTGCACAAGCACGAGAAGAAGTACGCGCTGAGCTTCGTCGGGGCCGGTGTGCCGCTCTTCCTGGCCGGTGCCTACCTCGCCTACGCGGTGCTGCCGACCACGGCGGGTGCCCTGGTCGGTCTGACCCCGGACGACTGGGCCAACCTCTTCCCGGCCGACGAGTTCTTCGACATCGTCACGCGCATGATCGTGGTCTTCGGCCTCGCCTTCGAGCTGCCGCTGCTGCTGGTGCTGCTCAACTTCGGCGGCGTGGTCACCGGGCGCCGGATCATGAGCTGGTGGCGGTTCATGGTCCTCGGCATCACGGTCTTCGCGGCCCTCGCCACCCCGACCGGTGACCCGCTGACCATGAGCCTGCTGGCCGCCCCGATCGTGGTGCTGTACTTCGGTGCTGCCGGCATCTGCCTCTTCAACGACCGCCGCCGCCGGCTGGGCAACCCCGACGCGGGGCTGAGCGACGACGAGGCCTCGGAGCTCGATCTGACGCCGTCCGAGGTCGGTGCGATCGAGCCGGTCTCCTCGGGGCGGATGCTGCCGGAGCAGGCGAGCGGCGAACCGGACGACGGCGCCGGGCCGCGGGGCGGTTACGACGACGTGACGTGAGGTGACTACCCCTCACATGCTGTGACGGCCCCGGGTTCGCGTGAGCCCGGGGCCGTTTCGCGCGCCGGGACGTGCTCGCGCCCGCTCGGTAAAGGCCGCACATAAAGATCGGGTCGTTGTCAGAGGTGGCCGGTAGGCTCGTAAGCACGATGACCGAGGACATGTCCCCTGCTGAGCGCTATGCCGCCGCCAAGCTCCGGGCGGCCGATCAGGCCACCGCACTTGCCGGTTTCCGGGAGCTGTACGACTTCGAGCTGGACCCGTTCCAGGTCGATGCCTGCCAGGCCCTGGAGGCCGGCCAGGGCGTGCTGGTCGCCGCCCCCACCGGATCCGGCAAGACGATCGTCGGCGAATTCGCCGTCCACCTGGCCCTGGAGCAGGGCCGCAAATGCTTCTACACCACGCCGATCAAGGCACTGTCCAACCAGAAGTACCAGGACCTGGTCAAGCGGTACGGCGCGGCGAAGGTCGGCCTGCTGACCGGCGACAACAGCGTCAACTCCGAGGCGCCGGTGATCGTGATGACCACCGAGGTCCTGCGGAACATGCTCTACGCCGGCTCCCAGTCGCTGATCGGCCTGGCGTACGTGGTCATGGACGAGGTGCACTACCTCTCCGACCGCTTCCGCGGTGCCGTCTGGGAAGAGGTGATCATCCACCTCCCCGAATCGGTGACGCTGGTCTCGCTGTCCGCGACGGTCTCCAACGCCGAGGAGTTCGGTGACTGGCTCGACACGGTGCGTGGCGACACCGCCGTGATCGTCTCGGAGCACCGCCCCGTCCCGCTGTGGCAGCACGTCCTCGCCGGCCGCCGGATATACGACCTCTTCGAGGAGCGGGACGGCGCCAAGGGCGGTCGCCGGGAGGTCAATCCCGACCTCGAACGACTCGCACGGATGGAGAACAGCCGGCCGACCTTCGGCCGGGACAAGCGCCGGGGCCGCACGATGCGGGAGGCGGACCGCGAGCGCGAGCGGCGGCAGCGGGCGCGGATCTGGACGCCGAGCCGGCCCGAGGTCATCGACCGCCTCGACAACGAGGGCCTGCTGCCCGCGATCACGTTCATCTTCAGCCGGGCCGGCTGCGAGGCCGCGGTCCAGCAGTGCCTGTATTCGGGACTGCGCCTCAACGACGCGGAGGGCCGCGAACAGGTCCGCCGCACAGTGGAGGCCCGGACGGCCGGGATCCCGGACGACGACCTCCATGTGCTGGGCTATTACGAGTGGCTGGAGGGCCTGGAGCGGGGCATCGCGGCGCACCACGCCGGCATGCTGCCGACCTTCAAGGAAGTCGTCGAGGAGCTCTTCGTCAAGGGCCTGGTGAAGGCGGTCTTCGCCACCGAGACCCTGGCGCTGGGCATCAACATGCCGGCGCGTTCGGTGGTGTTGGAAAAGCTCGTGAAGTGGAACGGCGAGCAGCACGCCGACATCACCCCCGGCGAATACACCCAGTTGACCGGCCGGGCCGGGCGCCGCGGCATCGACATCGAGGGCCATGCGGTGGTGCTGTGGCAGCGCGGGATGAACCCTGCCGCGCTGGCCGGGCTCGCCGGCACCCGGACGTACCCGCTGCGGTCGTCGTTCAAGCCGTCGTACAACATGGCGGTCAACCTCGTCTCGCAGTTCGGCCGGCACCGTTCGCGCGAGCTGCTGGAGATGTCGTTCGCGCAGTTCCAGGCCGACAAGTCGGTGGTCGGCATCTCCCGGCAGGTGCAGCGCAACGAGGAGGGCCTGGACGGCTACCGCGCCTCGATGACCTGCCACCTCGGCGACTTCGAGGAGTACTCCCGGCTGCGGCGGGAGTTGAAGGACCGTGAGACGGAGCTGGCCAAGCAGGGCGCCGCGCAGCGCCGGGTGGCGGCCGCGGCGGCCCTGGAGAAGCTGAAGCCGGGCGATGTGATCCATGTGCCGACCGGCAAGTACGCCGGCCTGGCGCTGGTCCTCGACCCCGGTATGCCGTCGGGCCGGACCAACGGCCACCGCGGTTTCGAGTCGCAGGACGGCCCGCGGCCGCTGGTGCTGACCGCCGAGCGGCAGGTCAAGCGGCTCGGCTCGATCGACTTCCCGGTGCCGGTGACGGCGCTGGACCGGATGCGGATCCCCAAGTCGTTCAACGCCCGTAGTCCGCAGTCCCGCCGCGATCTGGCGTCCGCGCTGCGCACGAAGGCCGGGCACCTCGTGCCGTCGCGCCACCGCAAGCCCCGGTCGGAGGCGGTCGACGACCGCGAGATCTCCCGGCTGCGCACCGCGATCCGCGCCCATCCCTGCCACGGCTGTGACGAGCGCGAGGACCACGCGCGCTGGGCGGAGCGCTACCACCGCCTCAAGCGGGACACCCGCCAGCTGGAGCGCCGCATCGAGGGCCGGACGAACACCATCGCCCGCACCTTCGACCGGATCTGTGCGCTGCTGACCGAGCTGGGCTACCTCGAAGGCGACGAGGTCACCGACGAGGGCCGCCGGCTCGCCCGGCTCTACGGCGAGCTGGACCTGCTGGCCAGCGAGTGTCTGCGGGACGGCGTCTGGGAGGACCTCGGCCCGGCCGAACTCGCCGCCTGTGCCTCCGCGTTGGTGTACGAGGCCCGGCAGGCGGACGACGCGGTGGCCCCCAAGCTGCCGGCCGGCAAGGCACGGGACGCGCTGGGCGAGATGGTCCGCATCTGGGGCCGGCTGGACGCCCTGGAGGAGGACCACCGCATCAACCAGGCGGAGGGCGTCGGCCAGCGCGAACCGGACCTCGGCTTCGCCTGGGCCGCCTATCGCTGGGCGGCCGGCTTCGGCCTGGACGAGGTGCTCCGCGAGGCGGAGATGCCCGCCGGCGACTTCGTCCGCTGGTGCAAGCAGCTGCTCGACATCCTCGGCCAGATCGCGGCCGCCGCCCCGGCCGGCAGCTCGGTGGCGAAGAACGCCCGCCGGGCCATGGACGGCGTGCTGCGCGGCGTGGTCGCGTACTCCTCGGTGGGCTGACGGGCCGTCCGCGCGACGGCGCACCGCACGGCGACGGCGCCGCGTCCCCCCGGGGGGGCGCGGCGCCGTCGCCGTAGGCCGGTCCGGTGCGGTTACGACGCCTGCCGTGCGTCCGCCGCCGCCCGCTCGGCGTCGCGCTTGGCGACCTCCTCGCGGACGAGCGGGATGACGTACCGGCCGAAGTCGATGGCGTCGTCGAGCAGGTCGTAACCGCGCGCGGAGAGGATCTCCACGCCCAGGTCGTAGTAGTCGAGCAGCGCCTGGGCGACGGTCTCCGGCGTACCGACCAGCGCGGTGGAGTTCCCCGCGCCGCCGGTCTCCGCCGCGGTCGGTGTCCACAGCGCCCGGTCGTGCCGCTCGCCCTCGGCGGCCACCGCCAGCAGCCGCTGGGAGCCGGCGTTCTGCGGATTCGTCGCCGGATGGCGGCGGCTGAGCGCGCCGCCCGCCTTGCGTGCCTTGATCCGGTCCAGGGTGCGGTGCGCCTTCTCCCAGGCCAGTTCCTCGGTGGGCGCGATGATCGGCCGGAAGGCGACCTGGATCCTGGGGACGTCGCTGCGGCCGGCCGCCCGCGCCGCCGCCTTCACCGAGGCGATCTGCTCGGCGGTCTGCGCCAGCGGCTCGCCCCACAGGCAGTAGATGTCCGCCTCGGCACCGCCCGCCGCGTAGGCCGCGGGTGAGGAGCCCCCGAACGACACCTGCGGGTGGGGCTGTCGGAGGGGGAAGGTGTCGGAGACGAAGTCGTGGAAGCGGTAGTGGGTGCCCTCGTGGTCGAAGGGCTCGTGGGTGGTCCAGATCTTCTTGACGATCCGGATGTATTCCCGGGTGCGGTCGTAGCGCTCGTCCTTGGTCAGGGTGTCGCCCTCGCGCCGCTGCTCGTGGTCGTTGCCGCCGGTGATGAAGTGCACCGCGAGCCGGCCGTCGCTGATCCGGTCGAGCGTGGCGAAGGTCTTCGCGGCGAAGGTCGGGTACGACACGTTGGGGCGGTGCGCCACCAGGATCTGCAGGGCGTCGGTACGGGCGGCGACGTAGGCGGCGGCCGGCGAGGGGTCGGGGGAGCCGGAGCCGTAGGCGAACAGCACCCGGTCCCAGCCGTACTGCTCATGGGCGCGGGCGAGCTTGAGGGTGTAGTCCTTGTCGAAGGACGCGCCGGAGCGGGGGGTGACTTCGGAACCGTCGTTGGTCGCGGCAATGCCGAGGAACTCGACAGGCATGGGTAGGCCTCGTCTTCTCGTAGGGCGGGCGCGCCGGGCGCCGGGAATCGCGGAGGGAAGTCCGCGCCACGGAGAAGTCAGCGGCAACAGGAAGCGGACCACACCCGACCGAAGTCGATGTGGTCACGGGTGACCAGCCGCGTGTGAGGACGCATGAGCTCAGTGGAACAGAAGATGCATGCACCGTCAACCAAATGCCGGGCGGTGCGGGGGCGTTGGGGTGGCCTGCTGGACGGTGCCCGTGTACGCCCCCGGCTCCCCGAACTCGAAGGGGGCGCCCAGGGCGTCCCCCACGGCTGACCCGAGGACGGTGGCTGTCGCGCGGTCGGTCCGGTCCATGGCGGCATTCTGCCGTGCGGGGCGCGGTGGGCCGGGCCCCGGGCCTTCAGCAGTGCGGGGCGGGGGCCCGGCCCCCCACCCCCCGTCCCTTCCCCCGCCGCGCCGTCGCCCGTATCGCGAGGAAGATCAGCACGCCGATCGGGGAGAGGAGGACGGTCAGGAGGAGCAGGGGGCCCATCAGGAGGGGGTGGAGGTGCAGGGCGCGGGCCTCGCGGTACATCCACTGGCCGAGGAACAGGTCCCAGGCGATCACCTGGGCCCAGATCGCGCCGGCCCCGCCGCCGAGGCGCAGCAGGTCCTGGAAGCCGGTCAGGCCGGGGTGGCTGACGGCCGCCCAGAGCTGCGGGAACACCGGGACGGCCAGGGCGAGGTAGACCGCCAGGACCGGGACCATCGGGAGGGGCGAGGCGGCGATCCGGTCGGTCCAGCGCCGGCCGGGAGCCAGGATCAGCAGCGCCCAGAACGGCGCGGCGAGGAGGAAGGCCAGATCGAACAGGGCGCTGGGGGTCATGCCGGGGACTCCGTGGCGAGGGAGGGAGTGGTGGTGGGGGAAGCGGCGGGGAGGTCGTGGGCCGCGGGCGCGGGGCGGCGGCGGAGGGCCGCGTACGTGGTGAGGCCGGTGGCTGTGGCGAGGGCGGCGAGTGCGGTCAGCGTGGCCGGGTCCGGGTGGATGAGGGCCTGACCGCGCAGTGCCTGCCAGGTGACCAGGGCCAGTAGCCCGGTGAGGAACCCGGCCGCGACCAGCACCAGCCGCAGCCGGACCCGTGCGTCGCGCAGCCGGGCGAACCGTCCGGCCAGCGCCTCGATCCCGTAGAGGAACAGCGGCAGCGCCTGGAGGGCGTGCATGCCGACGAAGTGCGGGATGCGCAGATCGCCGCCGGTGGTGTTCCAGCCGGTCACCGGCATGGCCGGACCGCCGTCGGGGACGCCGACGCTGTGCGCGCCGACGGCGGTGCGCAGCCCGTCGGCCTGCTGCTCCGGGGTGGGCATCAGCATCAGCCCGCCGAGCAGCAGTCCGGCCAGCGCGATCAGCACGCCGAGGCGGATCGCCCAGGTGGTGGCCCGGTCGCCGAGCCGGGCCCGGAAGAGCAGGACCGCGATGACCAGGGTGGCGGTCCACAGGGCCACGATGGTGAGCCCCATCGCGACGAACAGGCCCTGGTCCAGCGGGGTTTCGATGTTGAAGTGGCTGCGCCGGCCGCGGACGGCCTGTCCGGTGATGACGGCCATTTCGATCAGCCCGGACACCACGACCACATGGGCCGCCCCCGCGCCCAGCCGGCCGGGCACGGGGCGCCGGGAGAGCATCCAGGCCAGGGTCAGCCCGTAGGCGGCGAACGACACCGCGAACTTGAACGGCTTGAACCAGACCGGCGCCCCGAGGACGACGCGGTCGTCGACGATCAGGCCGGCCGCGGCGACGACCGCGAGCGCGGCCATCGCCCAGGAGAAGGCGAGCAGTGAACGGTATCTGGACATGGATCCCCCAGGGACGGCACCGGTACGCAGGTGTACGGGTGTACGGGTGTACGGGTGCACGGGTGCGTAGGTGTGTGCGGGCGGCAGTCGGCACGGAATGGATAGTGGCGCTCGCCGCTATCTGATAGCTGGACTATCTATGATGGGGGCGGAATTGGCAAGGCCGGGTGTGCGGGGGCCCGGGGGACAGGGCGACGGGGCGGGACCCCGGCGCGGGAAAGGGCGGCGGGTGCGGATGCGCATCGGGGAGCTGAGCCGGGCGACCGGGGTCGCGGTGCCGACCATCAAGTACTACGTCCGCGAGGGGCTGCTGCCCGCGGGCCGGCTGACCAGCCCCAATCAGGCGCGTTACGACGACGGTCACGTCCGCCGGCTGCGGTTGATCCGGGGGCTGATGGACGTCGGCGGGCTCTCCGTCGCGAAGGTGCGGGAGGTGCTGGCCGCCGTCGACTCACCCGAGCAGCCGGTGCACAAGGTCCTCGGCGCGGCGCAGCTGGCGATCGCCCCGCCGCAGGTCGCCGCGCCGGACGGCATGGCGGAGGCGCGGCACGCGGTCGCCGGGCTGATCCGCCGGCGGGGCTGGCGGGTGGCCCCGGAGAATCCGTCCGTAGAGGCGCTGGCGGTCGCGCTGGCCACTCTCCAGGGCCTCGGGCACGGCGACTTCGGCGAGCTCCTCGACGACTATGCCGACGCCTGTGAGCGGGTGGCCACCGCTGATCTGGCGTGGGTGGGCCGCAACGCGGAGGTCGACCGCCTGGTGGAGAGCGTGGTGGTGGGGACCGTGGTCGGGGACGCGGTCCTGAGTGCGATGCGCCGGCTGGCGCATGTGGAGGCCTCGGCCCGCAGGTACGAGGGCGGGGAGGCGGACTGAGGGGTGGCCGGCGGGCCCGGGAGTGCGGGGTCCGACCGCGGGCCCGCCGGTGGGCGGAAGTTTCCGGCGGGGCTGACGTGGCGTCAGGAAGCGGCCGCGGGGGTGGCCTCCTGCTCCGCCTCGACCTGCTGGTTCCAGTCGCGCTTGGACGCCTGCCAGCCGTCCTCGTCGTGGCCGGTGCGCCAGTAGCCGGAGATGGACAGGTCCTCGCGCGGGACCTGGCGCTCGACGCGGAGCAGCCGGCGCAGTTCCTTCACGAAGCCCGCCTCGCCGTGCACGAACGCCTGGACCCGGCCGGCCGGGAACGCCAAGTCCCGTACGGCCGCGACCAGTTGGCGGCCGACCGGGGCGTCGCCGCGGTGGATCCAGGTGATCCGCGCACCGGCCGGAGCGGTCAGCTCCTGGCGCTCCTGGGGCCCGGCGACCTCGATGAACGCATGCACCGAGGCGCCCGCCGGGATCCGCGCCAGGGACGCCGCGATGGCCGGCAGGGCGCTCTCGTCACCGGCCAGGAGGTGCCAGTCGGCGGCCGGGTCCGGGACGTAGCCGCCGCCGGGCCCGAGCAGGAAGATCTCGTCGCCCGGCTGCGCGGCCGCCGCCCAGGGCCCGGCCAGGCCCTCGTCGCCGTGCACCACGAAGTCCACGGTCAGCTCGCGGCTCTCCGGGTCCCAGGCGCGGACGGTGTACGTACGGGTCCGGGGCCAGCGGTCGCGCGGGAACTCGGCGCGGATCTGCGCGATGTCGAAGGGCTCCGGGTAGCGCACGCCGGGGACCGGGAAGACCAGCTTGACGTAGTGGTCGGAGTACTCGCCCGCGGCGAACTCCGCCAGCCCCTCGCCGCCGAGCACCACCCGGACCATATGGGGGGTGAGCTGCTCGGTGCGCCGCACCCGGGCGCGGTGCAGTGCGGGCTTCTTGCGGGACGGACGCTCCGTTGCGGCTGCAGCCACGGCAATCTCCCCTGCGCGGTGGTGGACGGCGGGCCCGGAGCAACCGGACCCGCCGAGGTTAGGTATACCTAACCTAACAGTAATTCACCGGCGGAGCGTGATGAGCAGCCGCTGCAGAGCGCCACCCAGGCCCCACTGCGCGGCCAGCGCCTCCAGGCGCTCGGGGTCGGCCGGCTCCGCCGGCAGCGCGAGGTCCGCGTCCGGAACGGGCACGTCGGTGGCCACCTTGATCACCTTCGGGGCGACCGCGACGTACGGGCGGGCCTCCAGCAGACGGGCGCGCTGCGCCGGGGTCACCTTCGAGGCGGGGTCCTCCGCGGCGGCCATGATCCCGGCGAGGTCGCCGTAGGTGGCCAGCAGCTTCGCCGCGGTCTTCTCACCGATCCCCGGGACGCCGGGCAGACCGTCGCTGGGGTCGCCGCGCAGCAGCGCCAGATCGGCGTACCCCGGGCCGTCCACGCCGTACTTCTCGCGCAGCCACGCCTCGTCGGTGACCTGGAGGGTGCCGACTCCCTTGAGGGGGTACAGGACACGGATGCCGCGCCGGTCGTCGACGAGCTGGTAGAGGTCCCGGTCGCCGGTGACGATGTCCACCGGGCCCGGCGCCCGCGCCGCGAGCGTGCCGATGACGTCGTCGGCCTCGTAGCCGGCCGCGCCGATCCGGGCGATGCCGAGCGCGTCCAGCACCTCCTCGATGACCGGGACCTGCGGCGAGAGGGTGTCGGGGACCTGCTCCTCGTCGGGCTCGGCGGAGCCGGCCGGGGCCTCCTCGGCGACCCGGTGCGCCTTGTAGGAGGGGATCAGATCGACCCGCCACTGCGGACGCCAGTCGAAGTCCATACAGGCGACCAGATCGTCGGGGTGGTGGTCCTGGACGAGCCGGGCGATGAAGTCCAGCAGACCGCGCACCGCGTTCACCGGCGTGCCGTCCGGGGCCCTGACCGATTCCGGTACCCCGAAATAGGCGCGGAAGTACAACGAGGCGGTGTCGAGGAGCATCAGGCGTCGAGTCACACCCCGCATGATGCCGTATGCCCCAATCGTCGCCGCGATGTGATCTGGAACACCGATGTGTTTGCGCCGCATAAAGAAGGGCAGACGCGCAGCCGGAGCGGACCCGGTGGAGATTCAACATTTCCCCCGGTAAAGGCGGGCGGACCCCGTCCCGCACCACGACCTGCCGGCGGGGGTGGCAGGTCGTTTCTCGTGCGACAAGAGAGGCATATGTGTCCAGGCTGCAAGCCGAGCACCTGTACAAGGTGTTCGGCAGACGACCCGAGGACGCGGTACGCGGGCTCGAAGCCGGCGCGAGCCGGGACGAGTTGCGGGCCGAAGGCACCACCGCCGCCGTGATCGACGCGTCGATCGAGGTGGACGAGGGCCAGATCTTCGTCGTCATGGGTCTGTCCGGGTCCGGCAAGTCCACGCTGCTGCGCATGCTCAACGGCCTGCTGGAGCCGACCGCCGGAACCGTGCGGATCGACGGCCAGGACCTCACCTCCCTCAGCGGCAAGGAACTGCGCGCGGTCCGCTCCCGGAAGATCTCCATGGTCTTCCAGCACTTCGCGCTCTTCCCGCACCGCAGCGTCCTGGAGAACGCCGCCTACGGGCTGGAGGTCCAGGGCGTGCCGCGCGCCGAGCGTGAGCGGCGGGCCACCGAGGCGCTGGAACTCACCGGTCTCAAGGGCTGGGAGAAGTCCTGGCCCGACGAGCTGTCCGGCGGTATGCAGCAGCGGGTGGGCCTGGCCCGGGCGCTGGCCACCGACGCCGATCTGCTGCTGATGGACGAGTCGTTCAGCGCGCTGGACCCGCTGATCCGGCGCGACATGCAGGACCAGCTGCTGGAACTGCAGAAGACCCTCAAGAAGACCATCGTCTTCATCACCCACGACCTCAACGAGGCGATGCGCCTCGGTGACAGGATCGCGGTGATGCGGGACGGCCGGATCGTGCAGACCGGCAGCGCCGAGGACATCCTCGTGCGCCCCGCCAACGACTACGTCGCCTCCTTCATCCAGGACGTGGACCGCAGCCGGGTGCTGACCGCCGGCGCGGTCATGGCCGAGGTCGGCACGGTGCTCGGCGGCAGCACGCCGGAGGGCGGCACGCTCGGTACGGCCGCGGAGTTCCGTGCCGCGGCGCCGGCCACCGTGGACGTCGACACCCCGCTGGTGGAGCTGTTCACGCCGTGCTCGGCCAGCAGCGTGCCCGTCGCGGTGACCGACTCCACGGGCGCCGTGATCGGGGCCGTACCGGCCGAGCGGCTGCTCGCGGTGCTCGGCGAGCCCGCCGAACAGGGCGCGGAGCAGGCGCCGGTGACGGCTCCCGGCATCCCCGCCCAGCCCGCGGTGAAGACCCTCACGAAGACGGCGGAGCCCACCGTGGAGACGACGAAGACCGCCGCGGAGACGGGCGACGACGAACCCGGCGACGGCGACGCCGAGGGCCAGGTGATCGCCGGTGCCTAGGATCCCGATAGGCAGCTGGGCCAACGACGCCGTCAACTGGCTGCGCGACAACCTCGACTGGCTCTTCACCCTCATCACCAAGGTGCTGAACGGCCTCTACGACGCGATCCACACGGTCCTCGCCGGGCCCGAACCGCTGCTGCTGGCCGGCATCTTCGCGGTGCTCGCCTGGTGGCTGCGCGGACTGCCGGCCGCCGTGCTCACCTTCCTCGGGTTCGTGCTGATCGACTCGGTCGAACAGTGGGGCCCGACCGTCGAATCGCTCTCGCTGGTCCTGGTGGCCTGCCTGATCACCGTCGTGGTCGCGGTGCCGCTCGGCATCTGGGCGGCCCGCAGCCGGGTCGTCGGCGGAGCGCTGCGCCCGGTCCTGGACCTGATGCAGACCATGCCGGCGATGGTCTACCTGATCCCCGGCATCCTCTTCTTCGGCCTCGGTGTCGTCCCCGGCATCGTCGCCACCATCGTCTTCTCCATGCCGCCCGCAGTCCGCATGACGGAGCTGGGCATCCGGCAGGTCGACGAGGAACTGGTCGAGGCCGCCGAGGCGTTCGGCACCCACCCGCGGCGCACCCTCTTCCGGGTCCAGCTGCCGCTCGCGCTGCCCACGATCATGGCCGGCATCAACCAGGTCATCATGCTGGCGCTGTCCATGGTCGTCATCGCCGGCATGGTCGGCGGCGGCGGTCTCGGCGCGTCCGTCTACAACGCGATCAGCTCGGTCAACGTGGCGCTGGGCGCCGAGGCCGGCCTCGCGGTGGTCATCCTCGCCATGTACCTGGACCGGATGACCGGCGCCCTCAACCAGCGGGTCTCCCCGCTCGGCCGGCGCGCGCTGGCCAAGGCCCAGGCGTCGCTGGGCGGCCTGAAGTTCCTGCAGTGGCGGCCCGCCACGTCCGTGGCCGTCGTCGGCGTGGTCGTGCTCGCCCTGATCGCCGGCGGTATGGGCATGTTCGGCAAGAACGCCGGCCAGGGCGACGGCAACGGCCGCCCGATCAGCCTCGGTTACGTCAACTGGGACGAGGGCAAGGCCACCACGTACCTCTGGAAGGAGATCCTGGAGGAGCGCGGCTACCGGCCCAAGGTCCAGGCCCTGGAGGCCGGTCCGCTGTTCGCCGGGCAGGCCCGCGGCGACATCGACGTGCAGACCAACGCCTGGCTGCCGACCACCCACGCCTCGTACTGGAAGAAGTACCACGACCAGCTGGAGGACCTCGGCGCCTGGTACGACAAGACGTCGCTGGAGATCGCGGTGCCCTCGTACGTCAAGGGCGTCAAGACCCTGGAGGACCTCAAGGGCAAGGCCGGCGAATTCGGCGGCAAAATCACCGGCATCGAGCCCGGCGCCGGCGAGATGAAGATCCTCAAGGACAAGGTCCTCAAGGACTACGGCCTCGGCGGTGAGTACAAGGTGCAGGAGTCCAGCACCGCGTCGATGCTCAGCGAGCTGGACCGCTCGGTCCACCGGAAGAAGCCGATCGCGGTCACGCTCTGGTCGCCGCACTGGGCGTACGACAAGTACCCGCTCACCAAGCTGAAGGACCCCAAGGGATCGTTCGGCTCGGGTGACAGCCTGCACCTGCTGGGCCGCAAGGGCTTCGCGAAGGACGAGCCTGAGGTCGCCAAGTGGATGAAGAACTTCCACCTGGACGAGAAGCAGCTCACCAGCCTGGAGAACGACGTCAAGAACGCCGGTGAGGGCCATGAGCAGGACGGCGTGCGCAGCTGGCTGAAGAAGAACCCCGGCCTGGTCGAGAAGATCGCGCCGTCCGCCCACGCCACCTACGCCAAGGGCAAGGACGCGGGCAAGGCGCCCGCCATCGGCTACCCGGCGTGGGACGAGGGCATCGCCACCACGTACCTCTGGAAGAACGTCCTGGAGAAGCGCGGCTACCGGCCGAACATCCGCAACCTCGACATCGGGCCGATGTGGACCGGGCTGTCCACCGGGCAGATCGACGTGGAGACGGACGGCTGGCTGCCGGTGGCGCAGAAGCAGTACTGGGACAAGTACCGACACGATCTCGTCGACGTCGGCCCCTGGTACGACAAGACGTCCCTGGAAATCGCCGTGCCGTCGTACGTCAAGGGCGTCAAGACGCTCGACGACCTGCGGGCGCACAAGGACGAATTCAAGGGCAAAATCATCGGGATCGAGCCCGGCACGGGTGAGATGAAGCGGCTCAAGGACACCGTGGCACCGGCGTACGGGCTGCAGGACTTCGAGGTCACCTCGGCCGGTACCAGCGCCATGCTCGCCGAGCTGGACCGCGCCTACCACAAGCACGAGCCGATCGCGGTCGTGCTGTGGTCGCCGCACTGGGCGTACAGCAAGTACCACCTGACCAAGCTCGCCGACCCCAAGGGCACCTGGGGCGCCAACAACCAGATCAAGACGCTCGGCAACAAGAGCCTGGCGAAGAAATTCCCGGAGTTCTACGGCTGGCTGAAGAACTGGAAGATGAGCCCCGAGGAACTCGGCAGCCTGGAGAAGGACATCCAGGACGCCGGAAAGGGAAATGAGAACAAGGGCGTCGAGAAGTGGATCGACGACCACCCGGGAATGGTGGACAAGATGGCGCCGGTGAAGTAGGCGGGTCTTTTCCCCAGGACCGCAGCGGGCCCCGTTCCCCGGCAGTCGCCGGGCGGCGGGGCCCGCGACGTGTCCGGTTCACCTGACCGGCGGCGGATGCGTCGCGGACCCCGGTGCGGGATGGTTCGCTGGGCACGTGAACCCTGCGCACATCGCCGCCGCCGCACTGATCGGCGCCGCCGGTCTGGGCGTCGCCGCGCCGGCCGCCGCGGCCGAGGTCGACCCGGACCCGATGGTGGCCGGGCAGCGGGTGCGGATCAACGACGAGCAGGAGTGCGGCGCGGTGCACGGCGCCCGGGCCGCCTCGAAGCTGTTCGGGCCGGTGGCGCTCCGGCCGGGCGCGGACGGCCTGACCGGCCACGCCAGGGTCGCCGACGGCGCGGCCCCGGGCCGCTACCGGGTGATCATCGAATGTACGCCGGGCGGCGAGCGGTTCACCGAGCTGGTGACCGTACGGGCCGGACGGGTCGAGGGGCTGACGGCGACCCAGGCGGCGGGCGGCCTGGCCCTGCTGCTGCTCGCCGGGGGCGCGGCGTATCTGCTGCGGCGCAGCGTCCGCCGTTAGCCGGGTGGAAGGCGGGGTGCGCTCCTTCGCGGGCCCCTAGCCTGGGGCCATGACCCGTCGTGTGGTGTCCCTGGTGCCGTCCCTCACCGAAGCCGTGGCCGTCAGCGCGCCCGGGCTGCTGGTCGGGGCGACCGACTGGTGCGCTCGTCCGGCGGACCTCGACGTGGAGCGGATCGGCGGCACCAAGAACCCCGACACCGCCCGGATCGCCGCGCTGGCGCCCGATCTGGTGCTCGCCAACGAGGAGGAGAACCGCCCGGCCGACCTGGCCGCCCTGCGCGCCGCCGGGCTGGACGTCCTGGTCACCGAGGTGCGGACGCTGGAGCAGGGCTTCCGGGAGCTGCACCGGGTGCTGGTCGCCGGCTGCCGACTGGCCCGGCCCGGGTGGCTGGACGCCGCCGAGGCCGCCTGGCGTGACCCGGCCCGGCCGGCGGGCGAGCGGACCGCGGTGGTGCCCGTCTGGCGGCGGCCGTGGATGGTGCTGGGCCGGGACACCTTCGCCGGCGACCTCCTGGCCCGCCTCGGCGTACGGAACGTCTACGCCGGCCACCCCGACCGCTACCCGCGGATCGCCCTGGACGCCCTCAACGCCGCCGGCGCCGACCTCGTCGTGCTGCCCGACGAGCCGTACCGCTTCACCGCCGACGACGGGCCCGAGGCGTTCCCCCAGCTGCCCGCCGCGCTGGTCAGCGGGCGCGATCTCACCTGGTACGGCCCGTCGTTGGTGACCGCCCCGGCAGCCCTCGCCGAGGCGCTGGCCGGGGCCGGCTGAGCCGTACGGCAGGGCCGGCTACCGGGCCGGCGGCACAGGCGTGAGCAGCCGGCCGTGGACCAGGCCGCTCGCGGTGCGGGTGGCGGCCACCGCGACCGCGGCCACCAGGAGGGCGTACAGCGCTACGGCGAGCCAGGTGAAGGCGGTCAGCCCGGTGTGCCGGGCCAGGCCCGCCGCCCCGGTGACGCAGGTGCCGAGCGGGAAGGTGAAGCCCCACCAGGTCATCGCGAACGGCATCCCGTTGCGGACGGCACGGACCACCAGCGCCGTCGCGAGCGCCAGCCACAGCAGGGCGAACCCCGTCACCGGGATCCCGTACAGGACCGCGAAGGCACCCATCGCGTGGGCGGTCGGGGCGTCGACGACGCCCGGTGCCACGTCGGCCAGGTTTCCGGTCGCGGTGGTGGACTGGCCGAGCGGGCCGAGCACGAGGAACAGCGTGGGGGTGAGGGCGAGCGGCAGCGGTCCGTGGTGGAGCAGCCGGGAGACCACGAGGGGCAGCACCAGCAGCGTCGCCAGCAGCGACATCCCGAACAGCGCGTAGCAGCCCACCAGCATCGCCTGCCGCCACTGGCCGGCCGGCAGATGGGGGAGCAGGCCCGGGCCGAGGGCCGCCGAGACCATCGGCGCCACCAGCGGCAGCAGCCAGACCGGGGTCGCACTGCCCGGCTCGATGCGGTGGCGGGTCACCATCAGATACGGGATCGCGGCGGCCCCGACCACCCCGACGAGGGTGCCCAGGCTCCACAGCACGGCGTCGGTGGCGAGCGCGGCCGGCCCGCCGATGACGTCCCGGCCCACCGTCAGCGTGCCGCCGCCCACCGCCAGCAGGGCCATCGACAGACACCCGTAGAACGGCGCCACGGCCGGGTCGAGGAGATGCCGGCGGGCCTGGTCGGTGTGGCGGAGCCAGTGGACGGCGCGGGCGGCCAGCAGGGCGACCAGCAGCAGCCCCGACAGCGCCCAGACGAGCTGGTAGGCGGTGCGCAGCCCCGGGGCGGCGAGCGGCAGGGCGGCGCCGGCGTTGGCGACGATCGCGGTGCCCATCACGGTGGCGTACCAGTTCGGGCCGAGATGGCGGACCGGGCCCGAGCGGCCGGCCGGGGCCGAGGGGAGGGGTGGGGCGGCGGGGCGGGAAGGTACGTGCGCGAGGGTTGCCATGGAGGAAGCGTCGGCGGTCGCCGCCGCCGCCACCAGGGACGTCGTGTCTATGGGGGCATAAGCTGGGGTTATGAGCAGGGGGCCTGGGGGACCGATGAGTGACGCGAATGGGGCCGGTGCCGGTGCCGGGGACGGGCCGGGTGAGGTGCCGGCCGTCCCGCTGGCGCACCGGGTGCCGGATCTGGGCGCGCTGGAGCTGCTGCTCGCGGTCGCCCGGCTGGGGAGCCTGGGACGGGCCGCCCGGGCCCGCGGCATCAGCCAGCCCGCGGCCAGCAGCCGGATCCGGTCGATGGAGCGGCAGTTGGGCGTGGGCCTGGTCGAGCGGTCGCCGCGCGGCTCCCGGCTGACCGAGGCCGGGGTGCTGGTGACGGACTGGGCGCGCCGGGTCGTCGAGGCGGCCGAGGCGTTCGACGCGGGGGCCCAGGCGCTGCGCGGCCGGCGCGACTCCCGGCTGCGGGTCGCGGCGAGCATGACGATCGCCGAGTACCTGCTGCCCGGCTGGCTGATCGCGCTGCGCGCCGAGCTGCCCGGCACCGCGGTGTCCCTGCTGACCGGCAACTCCAAGGTGGTGGCCGAGCGGCTGCTGGCGGGCGAGGCGGACCTGGGGTTCGTCGAGGGGCTGGAGGTGCCGGCCGGGCTGGACGGCGCGGTCATCGGGCACGACCGGCTGGTGGTCGTCGCCGCCCCGTCCCATCCGTGGGCCCGGCGGCGTACCGGACCGACCGCCGCCGAGCTGGCCGCGACCCCGCTGATCCTCCGGGAGCGCGGCTCGGGCACCCGGCAGGTGGTGGACGCGGCGCTCGCCGGGCACGGCGGGCCGGCCGAGCCGCTGCTCGAACTCGCCTCGACCACCGCCCTGAAGGCCGCGGTGCTCAGTGGGGCGGCACCGTCGGTGCTCAGCGAACTGGCGGTCGGCGAGGAGCTCACCGCCCGCCGGCTGGTCGCGGTCCCGGTGCGCGACCTGCGGCTCGGCCGTGATCTGCGGGCGGTGTGGCCCACCGGGCAGCGGCCGGCGGGCCCGGCTCGTCAGCTGCTGGGGCTGACCCGCGGCGCGTCCTGAACCGGGCGCCGCCGGCCCGGCCCCCGGCGGGCGAACAGCGCGGACAGCACGACCGCGGTCAGGGCGGCGGCCGGCACCCCGCTGCCGAAGAGCGTCCGGGCCCAGTCCGGCAGCGGCCGGTACCACTCCGGGGCCAGGACGGGCAGCAGCCCCGCGAGCAGGGTCAGCGCGACGACGGTGACCGCGCCCCGGTCGGCGAGGTCGGTGCGGCGCAGCAGGCCGATGCCCATGGCCGCGATGACGGCGTAGATCACCAGGGACGCGCCGCCGACCACGGGGGTGGGCAGCGCCGCCAGCAGCCGGGTCACCGGCGCGCACAGACCGCCGAGGACCAGCAGCCCGCCCGCCCCGGCCGTCACGAACCGGCTGCGCACGCCGGTGAGTTGGACGATCCCGATGTTCTCGGCGCTGGTCACCATCACGGTCCCGCCGAGCAGCCCGGCGCCCAGGGAGGTCACCGCGTCCGCGCGGGCGGTGCGCGGGACGTCCCGCGCCGGGTCGGGCGTACGGCCCACCGCCTCGCTGTTGAGGACGGTCTGCCCGGTCGCCTCGGCCAGCGAGGCGAGCGCGAAGACCATCAGCGGCAGGGCGGCGAGCGGGTCGAAGTGCGGGGCGCCGTACGGGAAGAGGCGGGGCAGGGCCAGCACGCCGCCGCCCGCGACGTGGTGGAAGGGCGCCCCGGTCAGGACGGCGGTCAGGGTCCCCGCGGCCATCCCGAGCAGCACCGAGAGCTGCCGCCACACCCCGCGCAGCAGCAGGAGGCCGAGGGCGGTGGCGGCGATCGTGACCACCGCCAGCCCGGTGCCGCCGACCGCCATCGGCGCCGCCACGTCGATCATGTTGACGCCGATGACCAGCACCGTCGCGCCCATCACCAGCGGCGGGAAGAACCGTACGATCCGCCGGTACAGCGGAGTGACGGCCAGCAGCAGCGCGGCCGCCAGGAGGACCGAGCCGGACGCGGTGGCCGCGCCGTGCTCCTGGGCGGTCCGGAGGAAGAGGGCGGCCGCCGCGCCGCCCGGCAGCATCACGAACGGCAGCCGGGCCCCGGTCCGCAGCACGCCGAAGGACTGCAGCAGCGCACCGGCCCCGCACAGCAGCAGGGTGGCGCTGAGCAGGGCGGCGGTGCGGTCGGCGGGCAGCCGCAGGCCGGTCGCGATCAGGAAGACCGTGGAGACCGGGGCCGCGATCATCGCCAGGACGTGCTGGGCGGCCAGCGGCAGCAGCCGGGCCGGCGGCAGCCGTTCGTCGACGGCGTCCGGTGCCGAGGCGGCCATCGCTCACACCGTCCGCTTCAGCCAGGGCAGTTGGCCGGCGTCGTAGCGGTGGGCGCGGAAGACCGCGTTGTTCTGCGCCGGGAAGAGCGCACCGACCTCCGGTTCGTGGTAGCTGCCGAACTCCGGGACGACGTACTCCCAGGCCAGCAGGCCCTCGGCGGTCACCTCGAAGAGCCGGCCGGCGGGTGAGTCGGTGATCAGGGTGTTGCCGTTCGGCAGCCGCTGGGCGCTGCCCATGAACGGTGCGAAGAACGCCTCCCGGGACGGGTCGTGGTACTCCCACACGATCTTTCCGGTCGCCCGTGCCACCTCGATGACCCGGGAGAACGGGACGTCCCGCCCGGGGCGGAAGACGCCGTTGTCGAAGATCAGGAAGTTGCCGTTCGGCAGCTCGGTGGGGTGGTGCTGCTGGGATACCAGGCCGGGCTCGGTGCGCCAGAGGATCTCGCCGGTCGCGCGGCTGATCACCACGACCGCGGAGACGCTGCGCAGGCTGGCGAGGACGTTCCCGTCGGCCAGCGGGTACACCGAGTTGATCAGCGGCCAGTGTTCGCGCGAGTAGTCCGGGTGGAGGGCGTACGCGTCCCGGTCGAGGTGGTCGGCGGCCCGCCAGGACCACAGCAGCCGGCCCGCCGCGTCGACCTCCCGGATGGTGTCGGCCCAGACCGTGCCGTCCGGTTCGGAGCCGGGGACGCCGCCGCGCACCGCCGCGGCCCGGTCCCCGGTGAGCGGTTCGAGCGCGGTGTACAGGATCCGCCCGTCGCCGTGGTGGTGGGCGTCGTGGTGCTGCAGCGGGTCGGTGAACTCCCGCAGCACGGTGCCGTCCGGGGCGATCTCCTGCATCAGCCCGCCGCGGTACTTGTGCCACATCGGGAACAGCGCGTCCTGCTCCGGGAGGGTGGCGTTGTAGGCGAGGTTGCCGTTCGGCAGGATGCGGGCGTGCCGTCCCGGGCGGTGCGGCAGGTGCCAGCGGTGCACGACGGTGCCGTGCAGGTCGATGAGCAGCACCTCGCCGCCGCCGGTCAGCGGGGCGTAGAGGGTGTAGCCGTCGTGGGCGGCGCGGGTGTCGAGCGCGATCAGGCCGGTGCCCCGGCGGCGGCGTGTGTTTTGATCGACCGTGGTCATGAAGAACTTCCCCTTGTCAAACTTTGTTTGATGGGATCAAACAGCGTAGACGCTAGGGGCGGTCTGTTGCAGGGCTGTGAACGCGGCAATAAACGCGGCAATAAACGCGGCAACGAGGAGTGGCGGATGGGCGGGCCGACGGACGGCGGACAGGACGGCGGACAGGGTGGCACGGAGGCGCCGCGGGTCGGGGCGGGCGTACGGCGGCGCCGCCGGGCCCGCGAGCTGACCCTGGCCGAACTCGCCCGCCGTACCGGGCTGTCGGCGCCCTTCCTCAGCCAGGTCGAGAACGACCGGGCGCGCCCCAGCATGCGCTCGCTGCAGCTGATCGCCGACGCGCTGGACACCACCGCGGTCCGGCTGCTGGCCGCCGCCGACGGCCCGCGCACCGTGGACGTGGTCCGGGCCGGCTCCGCGGCGATGCCCGAGGGCGGCGACGAAACGGGCGGCGACGAGGGAAGCGGCGTCACAGCGGGCGGCGGCGGGGGGAGCGGCGGCGAGCGGGGTGCCGGCGGTCAGGGCCGGGTGCGCCCGCTGGTCCGCGGCCGGCAGCAGCTGCACGCCCTGGAGTTCACCGGCCGGCACGACTGGCAGCGCGCATTCCGGCACCCGCACGACGAGTTGATGTACGTCGTCGAGGGCGCGGTGGAGGCCGAGGCGGCCGGCGAGGCCTATGAACTCGGCCCCGGTGACACCCTCTACTGCTCCGGCGGGGTCACCCACCGCTGGCGCGCGCTGACTTCGGGCACCCGGGTCCTCCTGGTCGGGGTGGCGGACGACTTTCCGCATCGATAATCTGTGCGAACGCTTCATCGATCTTGAGGGGGACACATGAGGCTGAAGCTGACGGCTCCCGCCGTCATCGCCGTGGCCGCGCTCGGCACCGCACTGACCAGCGGGACCGCCATCGCCGCCACACCCGGGAAGGCGCCCGCCGCCACGGCCACCGCGCGGGTCGCGTGCGTCAACGCGCAGGCCCAGGAGAACGTGCGGATCCGCAAGGAGCGGAAGCTGAACAGCACCGCGGTGGGGCTCTTCACCAAGGGCGCGACCACCTGCATCACCGGCCGGGGCACCGGGCAGAGCTACCACCTCTGCGGCCGCTCGGGCAACGACTGGCTGAAGATCACGTTCCGGGGCAACACCGGCTGGATTCCCGGCGCTTGCGGGAGCAGGAGGGTCTGACCCGGCCGGTCACTCCCGGGGGGACGACCCGCGTGCCGCCGCCACCAGGGCGTCCATGACACGCGTGTCGTCCCCCGCCTCCGGGTGCCACTGCACCGCCAGCGCGAAGCCCGGCCCGTCCGGCAGCTCCAGCGCCTCCACGGTGCCGTCCGCGGCGTGCGCCGAGACCAGCAGCCCGCTGCCGAGCCGGTCCACGGCCTGGTGGTGGTAGGTCGGCACGGAGACCGGCTCGGGCAGCGCCCGGGCCAGGAGTGTCCCGGCGACCGGCCTGATCTCGTGCTTCTCGAAGACCCCGGGCGGCCCGGCGTGCCCGTCGAGGTGCTGTACGAGCGTGCCGCCCAGCGCCACGTTCAGCAGCTGCATCCCGCGGCAGATCCCCAGCAGCGGCACCCCGGCCGTCAACGCCGCCCCGATCAGGGCGAGTTCCCAGGCGTCCCGGTCGAGCGACGGCGGCCCGGTGCGCGGATCGGGCTCCGCGCCGTACCGCGCCGGCTGTACGTCCGCACCGCCGGCGATCACCAGCCCGTCCAGCCGGGCCACCGCCGCGGCCGCGGTCGCCGGATCGCCCGGCGGCAGCAGCGCGGCCAGCCCGCCCGAGCGCTGCACCAGCCGCGGGTACCCGGCGGGCACCAGCGCGGCCGGCAGCGTCCACACCCCCCAGCTGGCCTCCTGCTGGTAGGTGCTGATGCCGATGAGCGGCTGGGACACGGATCCTCCGAGGGGGTGCGGGGGCGTCAACGGCCGGGCTGTTCAGAATTCCAGTTCGTGCTCGATGGCGGCCAGCTCCTCCGCGCTGCCCTGGACCTTCGGGCCGGTGAACCACTTGCGGGCCGACACCAGCCACCAGGTGCCGGCGAAGCCGAGGACCAGGAGGACGGCGAGCGGGGTGTAGTTGAAGGTCTCCGCCGTGACCGGGCTGGTGGTCGGGAGCATGAAGAGGACGGAGATGACCAGCGTCCAGCCGACCGCGATGACGCCGACGGGCTTGCTCCAGCGGCCGAGGTGCCAGGGCCCGCGCTGGAAGCGGTCGCCCTGCAGCAGCCGGAGGATGACCGGCAGGACGTAGGCGATGTAGAGGCCGATCACGGCGATCGAGGTGACGGCCGCGTACGCCGTGGCGTTCCACAGGTACGGCAGTCCCAGCAGGAAGGCGCCGCCGGCGGCCAGCCACACCGCGTTGGTCGGGGTCTTCGTCCGCTTGTTGATGCGGTGCCACAGCTGCGAACCGGGCAGCGCGCCGTCCCGTGAGAAGGCGTAGATCATGCGCGAGTTGGCGGTCACCGACGACATGCCGCAGAAGAACTGGGCACCGATGGCGACCAGGAGGAGCAGCTTGCCGCCGGTGGCGCCCAGCGCGTCGATGAAGATCTGCGCCGGGGGCACACCGGTCTTGCTGGCCAGCGCGCCGTCGTAGTTCTGGATGGCGAAGGTGATGCCGACCAGCAGCACCCAGCCGGCGACCAGGGAGACCAGGATCGACATCACGATGCCGCGGGGGCCGGACCTGGCCGCGTCGTGCGTCTCCTCAGTCATGTGCGCCGAGGCGTCATAGCCGGTGAAGGTGTACTGCGCGAGCAGCAGCCCCAGCAGTCCGACGTAGAGGCTGGAGTGCCAGCCGGTGTTGTTGGTGAAGTGGGTGAAGACGAAGGAGGCGGACTGGTGCTTCGAGGGCACCACGACCAGGGCGCCCACGATGACCAGCACGCCGAGGATGTGCCACCACACGCTGACGTTGCTGAGGAAGGAGGCCAGCTTCACGCCGAAGGTGTTCAGCAGGCCGTGGACCAGCAGCACGATGCCGAACAGCATGATCGTGTGGGTCGGGGTGGCGGCGAAGCCGAACTGCAGGTCCAGCAGCGCGTTCGAGAAGGACGCGGCGCCGAAGTCGACGCCCGCGGTCACCGCGACCTGGCCGAGGAAGTTGAACCAGCCGGTGAACCAGGACCAGGCCGGGCCGTGCGACGGCGCCAGCTTCGCCGCCCAGTAGTACAGGCCGCCCGCCGTCGGATAGCTGGAACAGACCTCGGCCATCGCCAGGCCCACGAACAGCGTCATCAGGCCGACCAGCGGCCAGCCCCAGGTGATCAGGGCGGGCCCGCCCGTGTTCATGCCGAAGCCGTACAGCGTCAGACAGCCGGAGAGGACCGAGATGATCGTGAACGAGACGGCGAAGTTCGAGAACGCCGACATCGAGCGGGCCAGCTCCTGGGCGTAGCCGAGCTCGTGGAGGCGCTGTTCATCGCTGGACAGCTGAGGGGGTTGTTGTTCCTGCTCTGGGTTCGTCGCGTGCTCGTTGATGGACACCACGCCTCCGAGGGCCTCGATGATCCGCGGCGGGTACGGCCGTACCGCTACCAGCCCCGCAATAAAGGTATGGGCCGATACCTTTGTCTTCGGCTCGGCTGAGCGCAAGACCCCGGCGGGAAAATCTTGTAACGGGCGGGTTTCCGGGCCCGGCGAGTGGCGCAAGCGTCACGAAAGGAAGCCCCGGAGCAGCGCCGCGGTGCCGCAGCAGTGCTCCCGCATCACCTCGCGCGCCCCGTCCGCATCGCCCTCCAGCACGGCCTCCACGAGCGCCGCGTGCTGGGTCTGCGAATGCTCCAGGTTGCGGACCAGCAGCGGGATGCAGTCCAGCAGGTCGTTGACGTTCGCCCGGACGGCGGCGTACTGCGCGGCCAGCGACACCGAACCGGACAGCTCGGCGAGGGTGAGGTGGAAGAGGGTGTCGCGCCGGCGGTAGTCGGCGAGCGGCGCGTCCTGCGTCGCGGCCAGCGCCTCGCGCAGCCGGCCGGCCTGCTCGCCGGTCAGCCCGTGCGCCGCGCACAGCCCGGCCGCGCCCACCTCCAGCACCTCCCGGAACCGCAGGGTGTCCTCGACGTCGATCTTCTCGATCCGGCGGCGCAGCTCGGCCTCGCCGTGGTTCTCGGCGCGCACCCGGACGAAGGTGCCGCCGTACCGCCCGCGCCGGCTCTCCACCAGCCCCTCGTCCTGGAGCACCTTGAGCACCTCGCGCAGGGTGACCCGGCTGATCTGCAGCCGCTCGGCCAACTCCCGTTCCGCGGGCAGCCGTTCGCCCTGCTGGACCAGGCCGAGCCGGACGATCTGGAGTATCTGCTCCAGCGCCTCCTCGAAGCCGTTGCCCGCGCGCACCGGCCGCAGCACCGGCGCCAGCCGGTCGTCCGTCCCGTCCATCGACACCCCTTCCCAATCAATGGTTCGTGTGCCTACCTTATGACCTCCGGATGCAGTGACAGGAGGCATTACCGTGGCAGACCGCACGCCCCCACTCTCCGTCGAGGAGCTCAGAGCCCTCGTCGACGCCGGGGAGATCGACACTGTCGTCCTCGCCTTCACCGATATGCAAGGCAGGCTCCAGGGCAAGCGGTTCGCGGCCCGATACTTCCTCGACACCGTCCTCGACCACGGCACGGAGGGCTGCAACTACCTCCTCGCCGTCGACGTCGACCTCAACACCGTCGACGGCTACGCGATGTCCTCCTGGGAACGCGGCTACGGCGACTTCGCCATGCACGGCGACACCGGCACCCTGCGCCGCACCCCCTGGAACCCCGGCACCGCCCTGATCACCGCCGACCTCGCCTGGCACGACGGCTCCCCGGTCGCCGCCTCACCCCGGCAGATCCTGCGCCGCCAGCTCGACCGCCTCGCCGACCGCGGCTGGCGCGCCTTCGCCGGGACCGAGCTGGAGTTCATGCTCTTCAAGGACTCCTACGAGGACGCCTGGTCCCGCGGCTACCGCGACATGAACCCGGCCAACCAGTGGAACGGCGACTACTCCGTCCTCGGCACCGGCCGCGTCGAGCCCGTGCTGCGCCGGATCCGCAACGAGATGGGCGCCGCCGGGATGACCGTCGAGTCCGCCAAGGGCGAGTGCAACCTCGGCCAGCACGAGATCGTGTTCGTCTACGACGAGGCGCTCACCACCTGCGACCAGCACTCGATCTACAAGACCGGCGCCAAGGAGATCGCCGCCCAGGAGGGCATGGCGCTCACCTTCATGGCCAAGTACGACGAGCGCGAAGGCAACTCCTGCCACATCCACCTCTCGCTCCAGGACGAGCAGGGCCACCCGGTCCTCGCCGACGACTCCGGCCCGTACGGCATGTCGCAGACCATGCGGCACTTCCTCGCCGGCCAGCTCGCCGCGATGCGCGACTTCACGCTCTTCTACGCCCCCAACATCAACTCCTACAAGCGCTTCCGCCCCGGCTCCTTCGCGCCCACCGCCGTCGCCTGGGGCCCCGACAACCGCACCTGCGCCCTGCGCGTCGTCGGCCACGGCCGCGCCCACCGCCTGGAGAACCGCCTCCCCGGCGGCGACGTCAACCCCTACCTCGCGGTCGCCGGCATGGTCGCGGCCGGCCTGTACGGCATCGAGCACGAGCTGGAACTCCCCGACGCCACCACCGGCAACGCCTACGCCGGCGACGCCGCGCACGTCCCCACCACCCTGCGCGAGGCCGCCGAGCTGTGGGAACGCAGCCCGATCGCCCGGGAGGCCTTCGGCGACGAGGTCGTCGACCACTACCGCCACATGGCCCGCGTCGAACAGGACGCCTACGACGCCGCCGTCACGGACTGGGAGCGCTTCCGCTCCTTCGAGCGCATGTAAGGAACCACGCTGTGTCCAATGGTCCGCACGAGCTGAAGATCCTCAACCCGGCCACCGAGGAAGTGGTGGCCACCGTCCCCACCACCGCTCCCGAAGAGGTCGACGCCGCGGTCCGCCGGGCCGCGGCCGCCCAGGAGGCCTGGGCCGCGGTGGCCCCCGGCGACCGCGCCCGCCTCCTGCGCCGCTTCGCCGACGTCGTCGACGCCCACATCCCCGAGCTCGCCGAACTGGAACGGACCGAGGCCGGCCACCCCCTGGGCAACGCGCAGTGGGAGGCGGGCAACGTCCGCGATCTGCTGCACTACGCCGCCGGGGGAGTGGAGCGGCTGACCGGCACCCAGATCCCGGTCGCCGGCGGCCTCAACATCACCGTCCAGGAACCGCTCGGCGTGGTCGCCGTGATCGCCCCCTGGAACTTCCCGATGCCGATCGCCGCCTGGGGCACCGCCCCCGCCCTCGCGGCCGGCAACGCGGTCCTGCTGAAGCCCGCCGAGACCACCCCGCTCACCGCCCTCAGACTCGCCCAACTCGCCCTGGAGGCCGGCCTCCCCGAGCACCTCTTCCAGGTCCTGCCCGGCGAGGGCCCGGTCACCGGCACCGCACTCGTCGACCACCCCGGCGTCGCCAAGGTCGTCTTCACCGGCTCCACCGCCACCGGCCGGCAGATCGCCGCCCGCTGCGCCGCGCAGACCAAGCGGCTCACCCTCGAACTCGGCGGCAAGAGCCCCAACATCGTCTTCGCCGATGCCGACATCGAGGCCGCCGCGGCCGCCGCCCCCGGCTCCTTCCTCGACAACACCGGCCAGGACTGCTGCGCCCGCAGCCGCATCCTCGTCCAGCGGAGCGTCTACGACCGCTTCCTGGAACTCCTGGAGCCCGCGGTCAAGGCGTTCACCGTCGGCGACCCGGCCGACCCCGCCACGCAGATGGGCCCGCTGATCTCCGCCGCCCAGCGCGAGCGGGTACGGTCCTACGTCCCCGAGGACGCCCCGGCCGCCATCCGCGGCGAGGCCCCCACGGGCAAGGGCTTCTGGTACCCCGCCACCGTCCTGGAGGGCCGCCCCGAGGACCGTACGGCCGTCGAGGAGATCTTCGGCCCGGTCGCGGTCGCCATCCCCTTCGAGGACGAGGCCGACGCGGTCCGGATCGCCAACGCCACCGACTACGGCCTCTCCGGCTCCCTCTGGACCCGCGACGTCGGCCGCGCACTGCGCGTCTCCCGGGCCGTCGCGGCCGGCAACCTCTCCGTCAACTCCCACAGCAGCGTGCGCTATTGGACCCCCTTCGGCGGGTTCAAGCAGTCCGGACTCGGGCGCGAGCTCGGCCCGGACGCGCTCACCGCCTTCACCGAGACCAAGAACATCTTCATCAGCACCGAGCCCAGCGAGGAGTCCCCGTGACCGACCAGACCGCAGTGTGCCGCCGCCTCGTCGGCCGTACCGCCGTGATCACCGGAGCCGGCAGCGGCATCGGCCTGGCCACCGCCCGCCGACTGGCCTCCGAAGGCGCCCACGTCGTCTGCGCCGACATCGACGAGGCGGCCGGCAAGGCCGCCGCCGAAGAGGTCGGCGGCCTCTTCGTCCAGGTCGACGTGACCGACTCCGAGCAGGTCGAGGCGCTCTACAAGACCGCCTTCGACACCTACGGCTCGGTCGACATCACCTTCAACAACGCCGGCATCTCACCGCCCGACGACGACTCCATCCTCACCACCGGCCTGGAAGCCTGGAAGCGCGTCCAGGAGGTCAACCTCACCTCGGTCTACCTCTGCTGCAAGCACGCCCTGCCCTACATGCAGCGCCAGTTCGCCGAGACCGGGCGCGGCGGCTCCATCATCAACACCGCCTCCTTCGTGGCCGTCATGGGCGCGGCCACCTCGCAGATCAGCTACACCGCCTCCAAGGGCGGCGTGCTGGCGATGTCCCGCGAACTGGGCGTGCAGTTCGCCCGGGAGGGCATCCGGGTCAACGCCCTGTGCCCCGGACCGGTCAACACCCCGCTGCTCAAGGAGCTGTTCGCCAAGGACCCCGAGCGCGCCGCGCGCCGTCTGGTGCACGTCCCGGTCGGCCGGTTCGCCGAGCCCGAGGAGATCGCCTCCGCGGTCGCCTTCCTCGCCAGTGACGACTCGTCATTCGTCAACGCGGCCGAATTCCTGGTCGACGGAGGCATCGCGGGAGCGTACGTCACGCCGGTGTGATCGCTCGTTGTTCACTTCCGCGTAAGCGCCCCGGCGGCCGGATGTCGCGCGACGTCCGGCCGCCGTACGCTAGCGTCCGCCTTCGATCCTTCGTTCGACAGGAGTTACGTCCATGCTCACCAAGCGTCGCTGGCTGGCAGCGGGAGCTGCCCTCGCGGTCGTCGGAGGCGGCGTCGCGGTCGCGCAGACGGCCACCGCGCAGCCGGCCCCGCACCGCTGTCCCACCCTCCAGGTCACCAAGGGCTGGTACGGCGACAACCACGCCAAGCTGCAGAAGATGATCGACGAGCGCGGCAGCTGCTCGGGATCCGGGGGAGCGCGGCCGGTCGCGACCTTCGACTGGGACAACACCGTCGTCAAGAACGACATCTCCGACGCCACACTGGCCTGGATGCTCCGGCACGACAAGGTGCTGCGCCCGGCCAGCTGGAAGGCCACCAACAAGTGGCTGACCGACGCCGCCGCCGACGCGCTCACCAAGGCCTGCGGCACCTCCGTGCCCGCCGGCCACCCGCTGCCGACGTCGACCGACACCGACTGCACCGACGAGATCCTCGACGTCTACAACGACGAGGAGACCTCGGGCGGCAAGCCCGCGTTCGCGGGGGAGTGGAACCACCGGCGCACGGTGCCCTCCTACGTCTGGATCACCCAGCTGTTCGCCGGCCACAGCCCGGCCACCCTGACCTCGTACGCCGCCAAGGCCCGCACCCAGAACCTCGCCGCGCCGATCGGTACCGAGCAGACGGTCGGCACCCACAAGTGGGCCGGCTACATCCGCTACTACGACCAGCAGCGCGACCTCATCGGCACCCTCAAGAAGGCCGGCTTCGACGTCTACATCGTCTCCGCCTCCGCCGAGCCGCTGGTCCGCGCCTGGGCACCCGGTGTGGGCATCGACCGCGACCACATCATCGGCATCCGCAACGTGGTCCGCGACGGCAAGCTCACCACCGGCGTCGAGGGCTGCGGTGACGTCAAGGACACCAACGGCGAGGTCCTGACGTACATGGACGGCAAGCGCTGCTGGATCAACCAGGAGATCTTCCACGTCAAGGGCGCCAAGGCCTGGCAGCAGCAGGACCGGGCGCACCGCCCCGCCTTCGCGGCCGGCGACGCCGAGACCGACGTGACCTTCGTCGGCGACGCCACCGCCGGCCACCTGGCCGTCAACCGCAACAAGACCGAGCTGATGTGCCGGGCGTACGACAACGCCGACCACCGGTGGATCGTCAACCCGATGTTCATCGAGCCCAAGCCGCGCAAGGCCGACCCGTACCCCTGCGCGAGCACCGGCTACACCCGGCCGGACGGCACCCTCGGCCCGGTCCGGCGCGCCGACGGCTCGGTGGTCCCGGACCAGCAGGACACCGTCTACTGACCCGCTGAACGCCACCGCACGGGAGGGCCGCACCGCTCAGAGGAAGGTGCGGCCCTCCCCGCGGTACGTCGGCACGGTGTCCACCACCCGGTCCCCGTCGACCAGCCGCAGCGCGTCGAACCGCTCGCACAACTCCCCGGCCTTGGCGTGCCGGAACCACACCTTGTCGCCGATCGCCAGCCCGTCCGCGGCCGCCCCCAGCAACGGCGTCTGCACCTCACCCGGCCCCTCCTGGGGGTCGTAGCGCAACCCGGCCGGCAGATACGGCACCGGCAGCCGGTCCGCGCCCGCCACCCCCGACGCCGGATAGCCACCGCCCAGCACCGTCACCACCCCGGGCCCCGGCCGGCGCACCACGGGCAGGGCGAACAGCGCCGCCGGACGGCCGCTGAACGAACGGAAGTTGTCGAACAACCGCGGCACGTACAGCCCCGAACCCGCCGCGACCTCGGTGACCGCCGCCTCCGCGGCCGTGTGCTGCACACTGCCGGTCCCGCCGCCGTTGACGAACTCCAGCCGCGGAGCCACCGCCCGCACCGCCCGTACGGCCTCCCAGCGCCGCTGCGCCAGCTCCCTGCGCGCCGCCGCCTGCATCATCCGGACCGTGCGCGAGAACACCGGCTTGCCCTCGACCTCGTCACCCACCCCCGCCACATGCCCCTCGTACGCCATCAGCCCCACCAGCCGGAAACCGGGGCGGCGCACCACCGTCCGCGCCAGCGCGGCCAGTTGGGCCGGCTCCCGCAGCGGCGACCGCCGGGCACCGAAGCGCACCTTCCCGCCCAGCAGCCGGTACGAGGTGTCCAGCTCCAGGCACACCCGGACCTCTTCCCCGCCGCCCGCGGGCCGGACCGCGTCGATCAGCGCCAGCTGCGCCGGATCGTCGACCATCACCGTCACCGCGGCCGCGAGCTTCGGATCGGCGGTCAGCTCGGCGAACCCCGCCCGGTCCGCCGACGGGTACGCGAGCAGGACGTCCGCGAAGCCCGAGCGCGCCAGCCACAGCGACTCGGCCAGCGTGAAACTCATGATCCCGGCGAAGCCCTCCCGTGCCAGCACCCGCTCCAGCAGGGCCCGGCAGCGCACCGACTTGCTCGCCACCCGGATCGGCTTCCCCTTCGCCCGGCGCACCAGATCGGCCGCGTTGGCGTCGAACGCCCGCAGGTCGACGACGGCCAGCGGCGCGTCGAGAGGGGCCGTCGCCCGGTCATAAGCGGCTTTGTCGCCATACGTATCGACTCTCAGCTGGGACATGGCCGCAGCCTGCCAGAACGGCCTACCACTGGGTAGGGGGAGGGATCCCGACAGAGTGGACAACCAGCGGAGAGGGGTTGGAGCACCGGCGGCGGCAGCCCGTAGAGTGGCCCGACACCGCCACCAGCAGGTCAGCGGCGTGTTGTCCGGATACCAACCCCCCTGCCCCGATTGCGGATCGGGGGCCGGGGGCCACGGCGCAAGGGGGAGCGCGGGTGAGCACCGACGCAGACTTCGTCGATCCGCGGCACGTCCCGCCCATACCCCCGCGGCCGCCCCGGCAGCCCGCGGCGGCCGCGACACCGGAGCCGGACGACGACCCGCACACGACCGTCCTGCGCCGCCAGGCCCCGGCCGAGCCGTCCGTCCCCCCGCAGGCACCCCCGGCGGCGCACGGCGTACCGCCGCGCCCCGCCGCCCCGCCGCCCCCGCCCCCCGCGCAGCCACCCGCCGCCGGCGCGCCCCGGGCGCCCCACCCCGGGACGCCGCCCACCCCCGCCGCGCCGCCGCGCCCGGCCGGGCGTCCGGCCGCGTTCCGCGACACCGCCGCCTTCCACCTGGCCAACAGCCAGAACCTGTGGAACGCCCCCCAGGAACCCGCCGCCCGCCCGACGACCACCCCGCCCGGCCGGCCGTCCTGGCCCACAACTCCCCGCCCGGGACAGGGAGTTGCCGCCGGCCCGGCACCCGCCCGCCGGTTCCCCGCGGGCCGCCGCCCCACCGGCCGGGTGCTCGCCGCCGCGGCCTGCCTCGTCCTGGGCATCGGCCTGCTCGGCGGCGCCGCGGCCGGCAGCTGGCTCACCGACGACCCCGAGGACGCCCCGCCCACCGCCGAGGCCACCTTCACCAAGGGCCGCGACGCCTGGCGAAACACCCCGGTCGACACCCTCTTCCCCCGTACCGTCGAGGGCCTGGGCGTCGGCCCCGGCGGCGCCGACCGGACCTGGACCCGGATCGCGGTCGCCCCCGACAGCGACTGCACCGGCGCCTACGACCCCAAGCTCGCCCAGGCCCTCGCCCGGGCCGGCTGCGTCCGCCTGCTGCGCGCCACGTATCTCGACGCCACCCGCTCCAGCGTCATCACCGTCGGCGCCCAGACCACCCGGACCGACCCGGCCGGCATGCTCGCCCTCAACACCCGCTTCAGCACCAGGAGCCTGGCCGAACGCACCGATCTGATGCCGGTGCCGTACGCCCCCAAGGGGACCTCCGCCGAGGGCTTCGGGCGCGCCCAGCGGGCCAGCTGGACCGTCCGGGTGCTCACCGACGTCCCGGTGATCGTCTACGCCGTCTCCGGCTTCGCCGACGGCCGCGCCGTCACCGAGCCGCAGCCCGCCGAGGCCGCGGTCCGCCCCGGCGCCACCACCGCCCCCGCCGAATCCGGCCTCGGCCACGACGCCAAGGACCTCGCCGACCGCATCGAGAACGACTTCCGCAAGGCCGCCGGCACCCCCACCCAGCCCCGGGAGGACGCGCCATGACGCAGACCCCGCTGCGCGCGGCCGCCCTCACCCTGGCCTCCGCCGCACTCACCGTCCTGCCCGCCGTACCCGCCCGGGCCGACGCCATCCGCGCCCAGGAATGGGGCCTGCAGGCCGTCCACGCCCAGCAGGCCTGGCGCACGACCAAGGGCGAGGGCGTCACGGTCGCCGTCCTGGACACCGGCGTCGACGCCAACCACCCCGACCTCCAGGACCAGGTCCTGCCCGAGAAGGACCTGGTCGGCTTCGGTGCCGGCCCGGGCGACGCGGCCTGGGCCCGGCACGGCACCGGCATGGCCAGCGTCATCGCGGGCCACGGCCACGGCGCCGGCCGCCAGGACGGTGTGCTCGGCATCGCCCCCGCCGCCAAGATCCTCCCGGTCCGGGTGATCCTGGAGGACAACGACCCGCAGCGCGAACGCGCCCGCACGGAGAAGGCCGGCGCGCTCGCCGACGGCATCCGCTGGGCCGCCGACCACGGTGCCGACGTCATCAGCATGTCCCTGGGCGACGACAGCGAGTCCGCCCACCCCGAGCCGCGCGAGGACGCCGCCATCCAGTACGCCCTGGGCAAGGGCATCCCCGTCGTCGCCTCCGCGGGCAACGGCGGCGACAAGGGCAACCACGTCTCCTACCCCGCCGCGTACCCGGGCGTCATCGCCACCACGGCCGTCACCCACCAGGGCGACCGCGCCCACTTCTCCACCCGCCACTGGTACGCCACGGTCAGCGCCCCCGGCGAGGACATCCTCATGGCCGGCAACGACGACGGCTACCTCTCCGGCTGGGGCACCAGCCCCGCCGCGGCCTTCACCTCCGGCGCCATCGCCCTGATCCGCTCGGCCCACCCCCACCTGAGCCCCGCCCAGATCCGCCACCTGCTCACGTCGACCGCCCAGGACACCCCCCAGGGCGGCCGCGACGACGACTACGGCGCGGGCCTGATCGACCCCGCCGCCGCCCTCAACGCCGCAGACGGCCTGCGCCCCGTCCCCCAGAAACCGTCCCCCGCCACCTACAACGGCCGCTACTTCGGCCCCGGCCCCACCGACGACGCCCCCGAGGACACCCCCACCAATTGGCTCCCCTGGTCAGCGGGCGCCGCCGGCGTGGCGCTGATGGCCGCTGCCCTCCTCCTCTGGCGCTCCCGCCCCTGAATCCAACCCCAGCCCCCACCGCCCTCCCCCTCTCCCCAACGGGAGGGGACGGGCCGGAGGGGCCGGTGTTTGGGACGTAAAGCGACAGCAGTCCCAAAAACCCGCCCCCCAGGCCCCTCACCCCACCCACCACAAAACCCCCCCC
>NZ_JBIDAJ010000039.1:0-68540 GCF_043202395.1 Streptomyces sp. NPDC048197 | reverse complement strand
TGTGGACGTAAAGCGTCAGCAGTCCACACAACCGGCCCCGGAGGCCCGTCACCGCACCCACCACAAACCCAGCCCGCCGCAGGCGCAACGGCGAGGAACCACCGCGGCGCCGCAGACAACTACGTATGGGGGCGCCGCAAAGCGCGCAACGGCGAGAAACCCCCGCGGCGGGACGGCCAAGTACGTAGGGGGCACCGCAAAGCGGTTTGTTGCAGCCTTGTGGCAGGCCGCCCCGCGCCCTTGCCGGGCCCCCCGCCCCGCGGCCTAGAGTCGGGAGCACAGCGCAACTTGGCCGTGTGCCCGAGTGGTTCAGGGGCTCGCCTGCAAAGCGAGTTACGTGGGTTCGAATCCCGCCACGGCCTCCGAGGGACAGCCTTGGAAGCGGCCCGCCACGTGGCGGGCCGCTTTCGTGTGGGGTGGTTACTGCTGGATCACCTGGGCGACCGCCGCCTGGGGGCGGATCGGGAGGCGGCCGATGGGGCGGCCGGTGGCGGCGCGGACCGCGGAGGCCACCGCGGCCGGGGAGGTGACCACCGGGACGGCGCTGGCGGGCTTGGCGCCGAAGGGGGCGACCACGTCGCGTTCCTCGACGAGTTTGACGATGCGGATGTCGGGGGCGTCGAGCGCGGTCGGCAGGGCGTAGCCGGTCAGGTCGGGGTGGCGGACCTGGCCGCGGGTGGTGCGGAGGTTCTCCATCAGGGCGGCGCCCAGGCCCTGGGTGACGCCCGCCTCGATACGGGCCCGCAGCTGGGCGGGGTTGAGGATCCGGCCGACGTCCTGGGCGACGGTCATCTCGACGACCCTGATGGTGCCCAGTTCGATGTCGACGTCCGCGACGCAGCGGATGGCACAGAAGGCGAGCCCGACGAAGGCGTCGCCCTGGCCCTCGTCGTCCAGCGGCTCGGTGGGGTGCGGGCGGCACTGGGCGGTGGCCCAGAGTTCCTTGCCGTCCAGGGCCTCGGCGACGGTGGTGCTGAGCACGCCGTCGTACGAGGTGATCTTGCCGTCGCTGATCTGGAGGAGCTCGGTGGACATGCCGAACTTGTGGGCCAGCGGCTGGAGGAGCTGGGTGCGGACCATCTTGGCGGCGCGCTCGACGGCGCCGCCGGAGACCCAGGTGTGCCGGCCGTGGCAGGCCGGTCCGGCCGGGGGCTGGTCAGTGTCGACGCCGGCGACGTGCACCTCGTCGATCCCGAGGGTCTCCTGGACGATCTGCCGGGCCAGGGTGGAGAAGCCCGAACCGGTCTCCACCGCGGCGCAGATGACGGTCGCGACCGAGCCGCTGACCTTGACGGTGGCGGTGGAGACCTCGTCGGTGCCCTCCGCGCCCAGCATGTGCACCATGCCCAGCGCGTAGCCGACGCCGCGGCGCACCGCGCCCGGTTCGCCCGCGCCCTCGGGCCCGCCCGGCAGCAGCCAATCCGCTTCGGGGGCGTCCTTGGGCAGTTCGGGCAGCGGCGCCTCCTTGACGGCGAGCAGGAGCTCGGCCACCGGGGCGGGGCAGGTCACCGTCTGGCCCGTGGGGAGCAGATCGCCGGTGGCCATGACGTTGCGCAGCCGGATCTCGTGCGGGTCCAGGCCCAGAGCGGCGGCGAGCTTGTCCATCTGGCCCTCGTAGGCGGCGCAGACCTGCATCGCGCCCTCGCCGCGGACGTGGCCGGACGGCGGGTTGTTGGTGCGCACCGCCCAGCCGTCGACGACCGCGTGCGGGACGACGTACGGGCCGCAGGCGAAGGAGACGGCGGCGGCCAGCGCGTCGGCGGAGGTGTCCGCGTACGCGCCGGCGTCCATCAGGATCTGCGCCTCGACCTTGACCAGCTTGCCGTCGGCGTCCGCGTGGTGGCGGTAGCGCAGCAGCGTGGGGTGGCGGTGGGCGTGCGCGAGGAAGGACTCCTCGCGGGTGGCGGCCAGTTTGACCGGGCAGCCGGTGCGCAGCGCCAGCAGGCCGAGCGGGAGCTGGATGCCGGGGTCCTCGCGGTCGGCGGTGGCGCCGGGGACGCCGGTGACCACGACCTTGACCTGCTCGGGGGTCAGGCCGAAGGAGGCGGCGGCCAGGTCGCGGTCGGTGTGCGGGTCGGTGGAGGCGGTGTAGATCTCCACGCCGCCGTCGGGGCGGGGCACGGCGAGTCCGGCCTCGGCCCCGATGGGGGCCGGGTCCTGGCGGCCGATCCGGTAGAGGCCCTCGACCATCACCTCGCCCATGGCGTCGGCGTCACCGAAGCGGAGCGGGATGTGCCGGATGAGGTTGCCGTCGGGGTGCAGCGGCTCGGCCTCGAAGGCGAGCTGGGGGTCGGTGACCGGCTCCAGGACCTCGTACTCGACGGCGATGGCGGCAGCGGCCAGCCGCGCCGTGTCGGGGTGGTCGGCGGCCACCGCGGCGATCGGCTCGCCGTGGTGGCGGACCTCGTCCTTGGCGAACACCGGGCGGTCGGCGGTGCCCCGGCCGTGGCCGGCGTCCCCGGGCACGTCCTCGTGCGTGACGACGACGCGGACGCCGGGCATCTCGGCCGCGTGCTTGGTGTCGACGGACAGGATCCGGGCGCGCGGGTGCGGGGAGCGCAGCACCGCCGCCCACAGCAGGCCCTCGGCCCACAGGTCGGCCGCGTACGGGAAGGTGCCCTCGGTCTTCGCCGGCGCGTCCGCGGACGGCAGGGAGACGCCCAGGCCGTGCAGCGGCGCCTCCGCGGGCATCTCGACGCCCGCGGCGGGGGTCGCGGTGACGGCGCCGGCGCCCTCGGACGTTCCGGTCATGCCGAGCCTCCCGGGTACGGATCCTGGTCGTGCGGGGCGTGGCCCATGGGGTCGGCGGGGCCCGCCTGGTGGGGGATGCGTGCGGTGTCCGACGGGGGCGCCCCGGTCTCGTCGTCCGCCTCGTAGGCGGCCGCGGCGGCCTCCGCACGGGACTTGACGACCTCTTCGACGGCGTCCAGCACGCCCCGGTAACCGGAGCAGCGGCACAGGTTGCCGCACAGCGCCTTACGGGTCTCCAGTTCGCTGGGGGCGTGGTTGCCCTCCAGGAGGTCGTGCACGGTCATCGCCATGCCCGGTACGCAGAAGCCGCACTGCACGGCACCGGAGGCGGCGAGCGCGCGCTGCACGTCGGAGGGCACGCCGTTCTCCGCGAGCCCCTCGACCGTGCGGACCTCGCTGCCGGCCGTGGTGGCGGCGGGCACCAGGCAGGAGGCCACCAGGCGTCCGTCCACCTGGACCGAGCAGGCGCCGCACTCCCCCTGGGAGCAGCCGTCCTTGGCCCCGGCCAGACCGAGGCGCTCGCGCAGCACGTAGAGCAGAGATTCGCCGATCCAGGCGTCGGTGACCGGCCGGTCGATGCCGTTGACGCGCAGCACGTAGGAGGCGGCGGGGTGTTCGTCGTGCGGGGCGGGCTCGTCCGCGGCGTGGGCGGGGGCGGCGGACGGGTCGTCGTCGTCCGGGGTGGCCGGGGCGGCGGCCGTGTCCTCGGGGGCGGCCGGGGCGTCGTCCGGGGCCGGGGCCTCGGAGGGCGCGGGGGCCGTTGCCGCGCCGGCGGGGGCGTCGGGCGCGTCGGGCACGTCCGGCGAAGGTGACGAAGCGGGCGCGGCGGCCGGCTCCGGGGCGGCGCCGTCCGTGGCCGCGGTGAACTCCGCGGTGTGCTCCGGCTGTTGGGCGGTCCGCTCGGGCTGCTGGACGGCGTGGTCCGGCCGCTGTGCGGTGTGCTCCGGCCGCGTCGCAGGTTCGGCGGCCGCGGGGGCCGTCCAGGCGTCGGCGGCGGCCGGGGGTGCGGGCGCGTCCGCCGCGGCGTCGTGGTGGTCCGTCACCGCGTCGTCGTGCGGCGGCCGCTCCGGCTCCGCGGCCGGCGGCCACTGGGCGAGCGCGTCGGCCGGCAGCGACCAGTGGCCGGTCGCGCCGGCGGCGGGGTCCGGCCCGGTGCCCTGGTCGTGGCCCGGCGCCCGACCGTGGTCCGCGAGGCCGTTGCCGGGCGCGTAACCGCCGTTCGGGGAGCCGTTGAAGGGATCGTCCGCCGACGGTGCCGGGGCGTGCCCCTGGGGCTCCTCGGCGGCCGTGTGGGTGCCGCTGGTGGCGCTCAGGCCGGCGGTGAAGTTCCAGTGGCCGGTGTGGGCGGTGTCGGCGGTCTCCGCCGTGGTGGCGGCGCTCTCGTACGCGCCGGAACCCGGGTAGCCACCGCCCTGGTAGCCGGCGCCGCCGGTGCCCGGGAGGCCCGGGTGGCCCGACGGATGCGGCGGGCCGGCCGGGTGGCCCGTCAGCCGGTCGTCGCCGACCAGGTACTCACCGGACTCCTCCAGTCCGTCGTCCGCCGCCGGGATGCTCCAGGAGGCGGCGGCCTCGGCGCTGCCCGCCACCGGCCACTCCACGGTGTCCGGGCCCCACGGCCGGGCGGCCTCGGGTGCGCCGCCCTGGTAGACCGCGGGGCCGCCCTGGTGGGCGGGGTCGTGCGCGGGCGCGCCGTATCCGGTGGAGGGGTCGGCGTAGCCGTCGGTCCGGTCGGTGAACGGCATGGTCCACTGGCCGGTGGCCGCGGGGTCGCTGCCCGCTTCGGGGGCCTGCGGCGCGGCCGGGTGCGGGGTGAAGGACGCCGGCGGGGTGTAGCCGTGGCCGGGTGCGGCGAGCGGGTCGGCCCCCGGGGTGGGGTAGCCGGGCGTCCGGCCGCCGTAGACCCCGGTGGTGAAGCCCTCGGGGAGCTGGACGAAGGCCGTGGCCTCGGACTCGTACTCGCCGCCCTGCGGCAGTGGCTGCCAGCCCTGGTCGGCGTGCGGCTGCTGCGGATGACGGTGGTCTTCGCTCACGAGAGCGCCCTCCCAAGTGCGCGGCGGGCCAGGGCTGCCACCGTACGGCGCAGGTGAAGTGCGGCCGGCGGCAGGGTCGCCGGTTCGGAACCGTCCTCCGGCGGGGCCGGGTCGGGGATACAGGCGGCGGCGACGTAGTCCCCGAAGGCCGTCAGGGCCTCGGGCACCAGGCCGCGTTCGCCGTCCCAGTCGATGAGCGAGGCCACCCACTGCTCGGCCTCCAGGGGGCGCAGCGGCATCGCGGCGACCGCGCCGACCGCGCAGCGCACCCCGCGCCGGGCGGGGTCGAGGACCAGCGCCACCGACGCGGTGGCCCGGCCGGGGCCGGTGCGGCCGGTGGCCTTGAGGAAGGCCTGCGGGGCGTGCAGCAGCGGCACCCGTACGAAGCCGACGAGTTCGCCGGGGTGCAGCATCTCGCGGCCGGCCAGGAGGTGGCTGACCGGGATCTCACGGCGGGCGCCCCCGGGGCCGGCGATGATCACCGTGGCCTCCAGGGCGGCGAGCACCGGGAGCGTGTCGCCCGTGGGGGCGGAGGTGACGATGTTGCCGCCGAGGGTGCCGGCGTTGCGGATCTGCGGCGGGCCGGCCGCGCGCGCGGCGGCGGCCAGTCCGGGGATGAGGGCGGCGAAGTCGGGGCGTCCCATACGGGCGAGGGTCAGGCCGGCACCGAGCAGCGCATGGCCGTCCAGGTACTGCCAGCCGCGGATCTCGCTGATCCGGCCGAGGCCCACCAGGGCCGCGGGTCTGAGGAGTCCGGCGTTGACCGCCGCCATGAGGTCGGTGCCGCCCGCGACGGGCACGGCGGCGGGCATGGCGGTGAGTGCCGCCACGGCCTCGTCGAGCGAGGCCGGCAACGTCACCGTGTGCGACGCGTGCGGTGCGTGCGTGGTCAAGCCAGCTGCCCCTTCCCCGGTGGTGTCCCGGCAGTTCCGCTCCGCCGTACGGTACGTGCTCACAGCCCGGACGTGGCAACTCTGGCACATCTTCCCGGACCCTCGGCGCGAGGGTCCGCGAAGGGACGATCCGTCCCCGGACAGGGTGCTGGTCCGGATTCGTCCGCCACCGCCGGTGAAGTCCGCGGTCGGGCCCGCCGGCGGGGCGTGGTGCGGGAGCGGGGTGCGCCCGGGCGGGGCGCACGCCGTCGTACGGCGGTGCTCGGTACGGCGGTGCGGGGAGGAACCGCCGTGTGTACCACCGTCCCAGGGTCCGGCCGTACGGGCGCCCTCCTTGCACCGGGGCTCACACGTTTGGGGGCGCCCCGTCGATCGGGCGTCCGAGCACCCCGGGACGTTTCTGCCAGGGACGGGGGCCGCCGGGTGGCCGGTAGTCGACGCCGAGGGCGTCGAGACGGCCGTAGTGGACGGCCATCCGGCGCAGGAAGTCCTGGTGGTCGCGGTCGGCCGGCGCGGGCAGGTGGGACCAGGCGACCTCGGCGAACGCGGCGAGCCGGGGGAAGACCTGGTAGTCGAGGCGCTGCTGACTGTCCATGACCTCGGTCCAGGCGTTGGCCTGGGTACCCAGGACGTGCGCGGCCTGCTCGGCCGTCAGCTCCGGCGGCACCGGCTCGAAGCGGTAGACGTCCTCCAGGGTCCGTACGTAGCCGATCGGCACCGGCTCGTCCGGGGACGGGTCCTGACGGTGGTCCAGGTAGACCTGCTGTTCGGGGCACATGACGACGTCGTGGCCGGATTTGGCGGCCGCGACCCCGCCGGCGTAGCCCCGCCAGGAGGAGACCGCCGCTCCCTCGGCCAGGCCGCCTTCGAGGATCTCGTCCCAGCCGATGAGCCGCCGGCCGCGGTCGGCGAGCCAGCGGTCGAAGTGCCGGATGAACCAGCTCTGCAGCTCGTCCTCGCCGGCCAGCGAGAGTTCGGCGATCCGGGCCCGGGCGGTGGCGGAGGCCCGCCACTGGTCCTTGGGGCACTCGTCGCCGCCGATGTGCACGAAGCGGGACGGGAAGAGTTCGAGGACCTCTTCGAGGACGTGCTCGTAGAACCGCAGGGTGGTGTCGGTGGGTGCCAGTACGTTGGGGTTGACGCCCCAGGTGTCCCAGACCTTCAGGGAGGTGGTGTCGACGACGTCGGTGTTGCCGAGTTCCGGGTACGCGGCGATGGCGGCCTGCGAGTGTCCGGGGACGTCGATCTCGGGGACGACGGTGATGTGCCGGCGGGCGGCGTAGGCGACGATCTCGCGGAGGTCGTCCTGGGTGTAGTAGCCGCCGTGCGGGCGCTCGTCCCAGAGCGGGGAGGCCCGGTGGCCGAGTTTGGTGCGGGCGCGCCAGGCGCCGGTTCCGGTCAGCTTCGGGTAGCGCCGGATCTCGATGCGCCAGCCCTGGTCGTCGGTCAGGTGCAGGTGCAGGACGTTGAGTTTGTGCGCGGCGAGCAGGTCGAGGTAGCGCAGCACGCCGTCCTTGGGCAGGAAGTGCCGGGCGACGTCGAGCAGCATGCCGCGCCAGCCGAAGCGGGGGGCGTCCTCGACGGTCAGTTGCGGGAGGGCGGCGGGCCGGCCGGGGGTGAGCGGGGCGCGGCGGAAGGCGTGCGGGCCGAGGAGCTGACGGAGCGTCTGGGCGCCCCAGAAGACACCGGCCGGGCCGCCGCCGGTGATCCGGACGCCCCAGCGGGCGTCGGCCTCCATGCGGTAGCCCTCCGCGGGCAGGGCCGGGTCGAGGGCCAGCGCGAGGGTGTCGGTGGCGTCGGCGGAGCCGGGCGGCAGCGGCAGGCCGAAGGCGTCGCCGAGGGTGGCCCGCAGCCACAGCGCGGTGTCCTCGGTGCCGGGTGCGGCGGCGAGCGCGGTGTCCGGGCCGAGCCGGACGGCGCTGCCGGAGGGCGCGTCGATGCTGAGCGGCGCGGGAATCAGGCCGGCGCCCGGTGGGTGCGGGGTATGGGGGTCGGGCACGGATGCGGTGCCGGGGGCCGGTGGTGCCGCGGGGGCGTCCGGGTGGTGCGTGGGGCCGTCGGTGTCCGGCATGCCGTCTGTCCTCCACCGCGCCCCCGGGCCCGGGACCGGCCGGCGCTGTAGGCGTACGGAGAGCACCCGCCCGTGCCGCGGGCGATGTCACGGACGGTGCCGCGGGCGGTGTCGGGGTCGATGCTGCCAGCTGCCGGTCCGGCAGGGCCGGTGATCCGGCCAACTCGTCGCCGGCCTGCCGTCATCCCGGAGGAAGAGGGTCAGGTGTCGGCGCGCGGGTGTGCGGGCACGACGGCGGGCCCGGGCCCCGAAAGGTCCGGACCCGTGCCCGCGGGGGGCCGTGGGCGGCGGTTACTTCTTGCCGCCGTCCTTGCCGCCCTTGTCCTTGTCGCCACCGGCGCCCATGGACTCGTAGATCTCCTTGCACATGGGGCAGACCGGGTACTTCTTCGGGTCGCGGCCCGGGACCCAGACCTTGCCGCAGAGCGCCACGACGGGGGTACCGTCGAGCGCGCTCGCCATGATCTTGTCCTTCTGGACGTAGTGGGCGAAGCGCTCGTGGTCGCCGTCGCCGTGCGACACCTGCGGTGTCGGCTCTACGAGGGTCCCCGTACCTGCCCCGCGCTCGGGCTCAAGAGTGCTCATAGCTGCCAAGGGTACTCACGCCCGCGACGACCCGGGAGCGACGGCCCGCCGCCGGATGGAGCGCGGGACCCGCCGCCGCGACACCCGCCGCCGGGCCCGCCCGGGCATCCGCCGGGCCCGCCCTCTCAGGAAGCCGAAGCGACCGCCAGCCCGCCGCGGTCGCCGGAGGTCAGGCCCAGCTTCTCGGCGAAGGCCAGCGCGGCCTCCGGCCGGACCTCGTACCAGGAGTCCTGGTCGCAGACCGCGGCCAGCAGCGCGGCGATCTCCGGCCCGCCGACCGCACGGGCCTCGGCGGCGGCGATGAAGGCGCGGACCGCGTCCGCCGCGTCGACCTCGGTCTCCGTACGGGCCACGAGGTCGTCCACGATCCGGCCGATCGACGCGTCACCGGGGGCGGCCCAGCTCATCGCCATCTCCAGGCCGTCGTCCGGCAGCTTCTCGGGATACGGGGCGCGGGCCCAGGCGCCGTCCTGCCACCAGTAGACGAATCCGAAGAGGTTCCCCTGGGCGTCGTCGGTCAGCTGCTCCCAGGGCAGCCATGCGGGCCCGCCGGCCAGGAAGTCGATCTGGCGGTCGCCGCTGTGGGTGTAGCTGCCGTCCGAGTCCTGGCCGCAGAGCAGCGCCCGGCCGCCGTCGTACAGCTTCAGCCGCCACCAGTAGCTGCCGCCGCCGTTCCAGCACTCGAGTCCGTGCTTCCCCCAGGAGAACTCGTCCCAGTCGTCGACCGCCGCGGCGACCACCGCGAGCGTCGCGGCCCGCGCCCACAGCCGCTCCGGATGGTCCAGGTCCCCGGGCACACTCGGCCTGTGCATAGGCACTCTCCCCCGCTGTCCTGCGCGGCCCCGCCGACGCGGCCGCACACCGTCCCCTGTCACTCGAACCATAGCGACGGGCACTGACAATTCCTCATGACGAAGCCGTCACAATAATCCAGCGCTCAACAAAAAATCCGGCGTTCCGCGGGACCTCCCCCGCGGCCGGCCGGCCGGTCGTCGCGATCAGTTCAGCGACGGGTCGTCCGGGTACGTGGCCACCATCGCCAGCTCGTTGCGCTGCCGCCGCAGGACCGCGCGCCAGAGCTGTTCCGGGTCGGGCGAGGAGACGTCGCCCGGTTCGGACTCGACGACGTACCAGGCGCCCTCGACCAGCTCGTCCTCCAGCTGGCCCGGGCCCCAGCCCGCGTAGCCGGCGAAGATCCGCAGGCTGCCGAGCACGGCCGCGAGGAGCTCGGGCGGGGCCTCCAGATCGACCAGGCCGATCGCGCCGTGCACCCGCCGCCAGCCCAGCGGCTCCTCGGCCGGCTGCACGCCCGCGCGGTCGGCGACCTGCGCGCCGGCCGTCTCCCCCGCCTCGGCGCCGGGGCCGGCACCGGTACCCATGGGGGGCGTGCCGCCCTCGCCAAAGGCCCCGCCGGGCACCACCGCCACCCCGAGCGCCGAATCCAGCGAGACCGGGCCGCCCTGGAAGACCACGCCCGGCTCACCGGTCAGCGCGGCCCAGGGCGCGAGGATGTCCGCGACGCCCACCGGGGTGGGGCGGTTGAGGACCACGCCGAGGGAGCCCTCCTCGTCGTGGTCGAGGAGCAGCACCACCGCGCGGTCGAAGTTCGGGTCCGCAAGCGCGGGCGTCGCGACGAGCAGCCGGCCTGTGAGCGAGGACACCTCGGTCATGGCCACATGATCCCGCACTTCTGGCCCGAGCGGGGGGTCAAAGCCGTGACCGGTGCGAGCGCAGAGCAGGGCGTACGGCGGCAGCCCCGGCGCACGGTACCGGCCCCTGTGGAGCGCCGGTCCCAATCCGGCTTCGTCACAGTGCATTTAAGACAATCTGCAACTTTTCCGCCAAAAGGCGATTACAGATCAAAGGGTGACCGTAGCCGAGCGTGTTGTGACAAAGCCATTACATGCTCAGAGGCTGCACGGGCTTACGGGCACCCCCTCGGACGCCCTTACCATTTCAGCTTGGCCCTGCCCGTCTCCAGGAACGCGAGATCCATGACCGTCTCTACTGACGACGTACTGCTTGTCCACGGCGGCACCCCGCTGGAGGGCGAGATCCGGGTTCGCGGTGCGAAGAACCTTGTGCCCAAGGCCATGGTCGCCGCCCTGCTCGGCAGCGGACCCAGCCGGCTGCGCAACGTGCCCGACATCCGCGACGTACGCGTGGTGCGCGGACTGCTGCAGCTGCACGGCGTCACGGTCCGCCCGGGCGACGAGCCCGGCGAGCTGGTCCTCGACCCGTCGCACGTGGAGAGCGCCAACGTCGCCGACATCGACGCGCACGCCGGCTCCTCGCGGATCCCGATCCTGTTCTGCGGCCCGCTGCTGCACCGCCTCGGCCACGCCTTCATCCCGGGCCTGGGCGGCTGTGACATCGGCGGCCGCCCGGTGGACTTCCACTTCGACGTGCTGCGCCAGTTCGGCGCGAAGATCGAGAAGCGCGACGACGGGCAGTACCTGGAGGCGCCGCACCGGCTGCGCGGCACCAAGATCCGGCTGCCGTACCCGTCGGTCGGCTCGACCGAGCAGGTGCTGCTGACCGCCGTCCTGGCGGAGGGCGTCACCGAGCTGTCGAACGCCGCGGTGGAGCCGGAGATCGAGGACCTGATCTGCGTGCTGCAGAAGATGGGCGCGATCATCTCCATGGACACCGACCGGACGATCCGGATCACCGGTGTCGACAAGCTCAACGGCTACACCCACCGGGCCCTCCCGGACCGCCTGGAAGCCGCCTCCTGGGCGTCCGCGGCGCTCGCCACCGAGGGCAACATCTACGTCCGGGGCGCCCAGCAGCGCTCCATGATGACCTTCCTCAACACCTTCCGGAAGGTCGGCGGCGCCTTCGAGATCGACGACGAGGGCATCCGCTTCTGGCACCCGGGCGGCTCGCTCAACGCCATCGCCCTGGAGACCGACGTCCACCCCGGTTTCCAGACCGACTGGCAGCAGCCGCTGGTCGTCGCCCTCACCCAGGCGTCCGGCCTGTCCATCGTGCACGAGACGGTCTACGAGTCCCGGCTCGGCTTCACCTCCGCCCTCAACCAGATGGGCGCGCACATCCAGCTCTACCGGGAGTGCCTGGGCGGCTCGGCCTGCCGCTTCGGCCAGCGCAACTTCCTGCACTCCGCGGTGGTCTCCGGGCCGACCAAGCTGCAGGGCTCCGACCTGGTCATCCCGGACCTGCGCGGTGGCTTCTCGTACCTGATCGCGGCGCTGGCGGCGCAGGGCACCTCCCGGGTGCACGGCATCGACCTGATCAACCGCGGCTACGAGAACTTCATGGAGAAGCTCGTCGAGCTGGGCGGCCATGTGGAGCTGCCCAACGGGGCGCTGAGCCACTGATGACGCCCGGGCACCACGGCGCGCCGCGCCGACGCCCGTAGGACCACGCCGCACGGGGCGGCCACCAGACGGTGGCCGCCCCTCACGGCTTTCTGGGGCCGTCCGGCGCCGCGGGGCGGCCCGGGAGGTGCCGGGCGCCCTTTCCGGCCCCGTACGGCCGTGGTGGCGCCCCGGGAGGGGCCGTGGGGACGGTGCGGCGGGGCCGTGCGGTGGGCGGGTACGACGAAGGCGGCCGCCCCCGTCGGGGCAGCCGCCTCGTTACGCCGTTTCGGGGCCTTACTTGCCCTTGGCGGCTTCCTTGAGCTTGGAGCCCGCGGACACCTTCACGCTGTAGCCGGCCGGGATCTGGATCGGGTCGCCGGTCTGCGGGTTGCGCGCGGTGCGAGCGGCACGGTGGGTGCGCTCGAAGGTCAGGAAGCCGGGGATGGTGACCTTCTCGTCGCCCTTGGCGACGACCTCGCCGGTCACCTCGGCGAGGGCGGCCAGAACGGCGTCGGCGTCCTTACGGGTCACCTCGGCGCGATCGGCCAGAGCGGCCACCAGCTCACTGCGGTTCATGTTTGTACTCCCGTGTTCTTCTTGCCAATGAGGCGTGCCACGCGGCAAAGCCGCATGTTGGGCACAGCGAAGCCGATGCTGCCAGGGTCCTCGGACAGTCCCCGGACCCGGGTCTGCCTGCCAGACCCTCGCGCCCGAATACGCATCCTGCCCCTACCTGCGGCAGTAAAGCCAATCCGGCGCCCTGGCGGGTCACACGAAAAGCGCCACTGCCACATGGTGATGACGTTCCGCACCGTCCCGCTCCGGGCCGGAGCCACAGGATGGCGGCCATTGCTGCCCGCCACCCTATGGGGGCCGTCGGGACGGCGTGTCCCGCGACGCGCCGTGGTCAGACCGTCGTGGCCGTCGTCACAGCCGGGTCACTGCCCTTGGCCGCGTCCCGCACCGCACCGGCCACCGCGCCCGCGACCTTCTCGTTGAAGACGCTGGGAATGATGTAGTTCGGGTTGACCTCGTCCTCCAGGACGACGTCCGCGAGGGCGCGGGCCGCGGCCAGCATCATCTCGGTGTTCACGGTACGGGAGTGGGCGTCCAGGAGGCCGCGGAATACCCCGGGGAACACCAGGACGTTGTTGATCTGGTTCGGGAAGTCGGAGCGGCCGGTGGCCACGACGGCGGCGGTCTGCCGGGCGATGGCCGGGTCGACCTCGGGGTCGGGGTTGGCGAGTGCGAACACGATCGCACCCTCGGCCATCTTGGCCACGTCGTCGCCGTCGAGGACGTTGGGCGCCGAGACGCCGATGAAGACGTCCGCGCCGACCACGGCCTCCTTGAGGGTGCCGGTGACGCCCTCGGGGTTGGTGTTGTCGGCGATCCAGCGCAGCGCGGAGTCCGGGTCGGCGTCGACCAGGTCCGTGCGGCCGGCGTGCACCACGCCGTGGATGTCGGCGACGACGGCGTGCCCGACGCCGGCGGCCAGCAGCAGCTTGAGGATGGCGGTGCCGGCCGCGCCGGCACCGGACATCACGACCCGGACGTCCTCGATCTTCTTGCCGACGACGCGCAGCGCGTTGGTGAGGGCGGCGAGCACCACGATGGCGGTGCCGTGCTGGTCGTCGTGGAAGACCGGGATGTCCAGCGCCTCACGCAGCCGCGCCTCGATCTCGAAGCAGCGGGGCGCGGAGATGTCCTCCAGGTTGATGCCGGCGAAGCCGGGGGCGATGGCCTTGACGATCTCCACGATGGCGTCGGTGTCCTGGGTGTCCAGGCACAGCGGCCAGGCGTCGATGCCGGCGAAGCGCTTGAAGAGGGCCGCCTTGCCCTCCATGACGGGCAGCGCGGCCTTGGGGCCGATGTTGCCCAGGCCCAGGACCGCGGAGCCGTCCGTGACGACCGCGACGCTGTTGCGCTTGATCGTCAGCCGGCGGGCGTCCTCGGGGTTGTCGGCGATGGCCTGGCAGACCCGGGCGACGCCGGGGGTGTAGACCATGGAGAGGTCGTCGCGGTTGCGGATCGGGTGCTTCGACGACATCTCGATCTTGCCGCCGAGGTGCATCAGGAACGTACGGTCGGACACCTTGCCGAGCGAGACGCCCTCGATGTTGCGGAGCTGCGCGACGATCTCGTTGGCGTGCGCGGTCGAGGTGGCCGCGATCGTGACGTCGATGCGGAGCTTCTCGTGCCCGGACGCAGTGACGTCGAGGCCGGTCACCGAGCCTCCGTGGGACTCGACGGCCGTGGTGAGCTGGGAGACCGCGGTTCCGCTCGCGGGCACCTCCAGCCGGACCGTCATCGAGTAGGAGACGCTGGGCGCCGTTGCCATGGCCGACTTCCTCTGCTTTCACCGTTTCGCTGTGTATCGCTGCGTGTCACAGCGTTGTGCCGTCCGATCGTCGCACCTACCCCTGAGTACGCGGTAGCCGCCCGGAGTTCCGTGCGTTGTGTTCACCACCAGGGGGCGACTTCGGAAATCTACTTCCACCATACGAGAAATGATCAGCCAAGCAAAGAGGCCCACGTCACGTGGTGACGTGGGCCTCGAAAAGTTAACGACACCGACCCGCCATGCTCGCCTCGCGGCAAGTGGTCGCTCGTAGCGACGATGGTTGGGCCCGGGGGCTTGGATCGAGCCGGTGCCGTCACCCAGGCTAACAAACCATCTCCGGAAGCGAATCCCGTCGCGGGGTACGGATTTCAGGTCCCCCCGGACGGGCCCGCCGGGCTCAGTCCCGCAGCAGGTCGGGCACCCCGGCCGGGTCCGGCTGGTCGCGCTCGGCGGACAGCACGGTCAGCTGCTGGGTGGCCCGGGTCAGCGCCACGTACAGCACCCGCAGCCCGGCCGGGGACTCGTCGGCGATCTCGGCCGGCGACACCACCAGCGTGGCGTCGTACTCCAGCCCCTTCGCCTCCAGGGAGCCCAGCGCCACCACCCGGTCACCGAGCGGGGCCAGCCAGCGGCGGGCCTGTTCGCGGCGGTGCATCGCCACCACGACGCCGACCGTGCCGTCCACCTCGCCCAGCAGCCGCTCGGCCTCCGCCGCCGTGGCGGCGGCCAGCGCGGCCTCGCCGGCGGGCCCGGCACCGTCCCCGACGAGCGCGAAACGCGGTTGAAGGCCCGTCGAACGGACCGCCTTCGGGGACTGCATCCCGGGCATCGCCAGGGCCAGCACCTTCCCGGCCAGCTCGGCGATCTCCGCCGGATTGCGGTAGTTGACGGTGAGGGTGAAGCGGCGGCGCGGGCGGGTGCCGAGCGCCTCGTCGCGGGCGGCGGCCGCCTCGTCCGGGTCGGACCACGAGGACTGCGCCGGGTCGCCGACCACGGTCCAGGTGGCGTGCCGGCCACGGCGGCCGACCATCCGCCACTGCATGGGCGTCAAGTCCTGCGCCTCGTCGACGATCACATGGGCGTAGTCGGTGCGCTCCTCCTCCAGGCGCTCGCGCCGGCCGCGGCCGCCGCCGTTGCGGTCCGCGTACGTCGTCAGCTCCTCCAGGCCGGTCAGATGCTCCAGCGGGTCGGCCTCGCGCGGCCGGGCCGGGCGCATCGGGGCGCCGAGGATCTGCTGCAGCTCGTCCAGCAGGGCGACGTCGTGCACCGACAGCGGGCCGTGCCCCGAGGCGTCCAACCGGCCCAGCGAACGGGCCAGTTGGCGCACCTCGCGCGGGTTGAGGACGCGGCGCGCCCAGCGGCCCAGCAGCTTCTCGTCGGCCATCGCGGCGAGCACCCCGCGCGGGGTCAGCTCGGGCCACCAGGCGTCCAGGAACTCCTGGAACGAGGTCTCGGTGACGAGGTCCTCGTCGAAGCCCCCACGGGCCTCGGCGGCGAGCTCGGGGTCGGTGTAGCGGCGGCCGGCGCCCGACCTGGCCCACAGGGCGTCCAGGATCAGCCGGCGGGCCCGGGGGCGCAGCAGGTTGACGGGCGCGGTGCCGCCGAGCGCGGACTGCCGGATGGCGCGCAGCTCATCGGCGTCCAGCTCGATCCGGGAGCCGAAGGCGACGACCCGGAGCCGGTCGGTCCGTACCGCCGGCGCGCTCTCCTCGTCGTCACCGAACGCGAGCTGGCCCGCCGGACCCGAAGGGGGCGCGGTGCCGCCCGGGGCCAGTTCCAGGGCGGCCCGGGCGGCCTTGCGCAGCAGCTTCTGCATCCGCGACGAGCCCTTGATGCGGGCCACCGCCGGCGGGTCGTAGGCGGTCGCCTCGGCGCCGTCGACGAGCGAGCCGAGCGCCCGGATGGCGACCTGGCCCTCCTCGCCGAGGGACGGCAGCACGCCCTCGGTGTAGGCGACCAGCAGCGGCGTCGGGGAGACGATCAGGATGCCGCCGGCGTAACGGCGGCGGTCCTGGTAGAGGAGGTAGGCGGCACGGTGCAGGGCGACCGCCGTCTTGCCGGTGCCCGGCCCGCCCTCGACCTCGGTGACGGAGGCGGCGGGCGCCCGGATCACCATGTCCTGCTCGGCCTGGATGGACGCGACGATGTCCCGCATGGTGTGGCTGCGGGCCCGGCCGAGCGCGGCCATCAGCGCGCCGTCACCGATCGCCGGGAGCTCCTCGCCGTCCAGGGTGGCGGTGATCTCCGGGCGCATCAGGTCGTCCTCGACGCCGAGCACCTTGCGGCCCTTGGAACGGATCACCCGGCGGCGGACGACCCGGCCGGGCGCCACCGGGGTGGCGCGGTAGAAGGGTGCGGCGGCCGGCGCCCGCCAGTCGATGACCAGCGGGGAATAGTCCGCGTCGAGGACGCCGAGCCGGCCGATGTGCAGCGTCTCGGCGATCTTGGCGCTGTTGTTCTCGATCGCGCCCTCCGCGGGCTCGACGGAGGTGTACGCGCCGTCCGGACCCTTCTTGCCGTCCTTGCCGAGGAGCAGGTCGATCCGCCCGAAGAGGAAGTCCTCGTACTCGGAGTTCAGCCGGTGGAGATGGACACCGGCCTGGAAGACCTGGGCGTCACGCTCGGCGTACGCGCCGGGCGTGCCGACCTGGCCGCGCTTGGCGGCGTCGTCCATGAGGAACTCCGCCTCGTGGATCTTCTCCTCGAGGCGCCGGTAGACGCGGTCCAGGTGCGTCTGCTCGGCCTCGATCTCGCGGGCGCGAACCGATTCCGAGGCGTGGTCCGGTGCGTGCGTGGCGTTGTGCGCGGCCACCCAGGCCCCCTTCTGCTGTGCGTAGGGCAGCCGTCAACCGTACGCGAACCGGGCACCGTGCGCACCTGGTAAGAAGGACAAATCTGGGCGGATTCGGTCGGATGTTGATGCAGACCGTTACTTCGGGCGTCCTGGGCGGTCACGGGAGGGGCGCTGCGGGGCCGTTCCGCCGCCCCTGGCCGCCCGCTCCGTGCGGCTCACGCCTTCACCGTGGCCAGCCGCCTGCCCTCCAGCGTGCTGATCTCGAAGTGGTCGATCTCGTTCCGGTTGAGCGCCGCGCCGCCCGCCGCATACAAGGGCTCGCGGTTCCACTTGGCCGCGCTCCCGGGGATGCCGTATCCGCCCTCGGGGACCGCCCAGGTGGTGACGGTCTGCCGCCGGCCGTCCTTGCCGACCGCGACCAGGGAACAGCTGAGCGGGCCCTTGACGTGCGCGAGTTGAAGGACGACCTGGGTGCCCCAGGGACGGGCCGCCATGGACACGCCCGCGGAGACCTTGGTGTCCGGGTCGACGGAGTGGATCTGCTCGCCGTCGGCGTACTGGGCGCGGACCGCATTGGCCAGCGGGGGCGCCGGCACCGGCGCCTGCTCCGTACCGCCCTTGACGACGGAGACGGCGGCCAGCGGCCCGCCGACGATCAGCACGACGGCCGCGGCGACCAGGAACAGCCGGCGACGGGCCCGGCCGCGGCGGGTGGCGGCGACCTCGTCGAGCAGTCCGCCGAGGAGCCGGGGGCCGGGGACGGCGGTGAGCGTGTCCGGGGTGGGGGCGGACGCCTTGAACTCGGCCAGCACCGGAGTCAGGCCCATGAGTTCTTCCAGGTCGGCCGCGCACCGGTCACAGCCGACGAGATGCCTCTCGAACCGTTCGGCGTCGGCAGCGTCCAGCACGCCCAGCGCATAGGCGCCGACGTCGCTGTGCCGGTCCGGCTGCGTGGGCGGGATCACTCCGTCACTCCTCGTTCCTCGAGCGAGAGCTTCAGGGAGCGCAGCGCGTAGAAGACCCGGGACCGCACGGTCCCTGCGGGTACGCGCAGCACCTCCGCTGCCTCGTTGACCGTACGCTCCTTGAAGTACGTCTCCACGAGGGCCTCTCGGTGGGCCTGGCTCAGATCGCTCAGCGCCTCGGAGATCGTCATCGTGCGCAGCGCCCGGTCGATCACATCGGCGGCCGGCATCGTCTCCAGCGGTGTCGCGTCGACCTCTTGGGGTCTGGCCTTCCGGCTCCGGTACCCGTCGATCACTATCCGCCGGGCCACGGTCACCAGCCAGGGCCGGATCGAACCGGTGGCGCGCTGCAGCTGATCGGCGTTGCGCCAGGCCCGCACCAGCGTCTCCTGGACCACGTCCTCCGCGCGGTGCCGGTCGCCCGCCACCAGCCGCAGGACGAAGGCGAGGAGCGGGCCCGCGTGGTCGTCATAGAGGGCTCGCATGAGCTCCTCGTCAGGTGTCGTCCTGTCTGCCACGACGGCATCCTTACGCACTCCAACTCCCGGGTCGAGAGCCCGGATCACCCAAGATCGCCGGGGACCTGGCCATGAATCGGACTTGCGGTGAGGAGTACGGACGGGACGGGCGGGGTGTTCAGAGAATGGCGTGAAACTTTTCCGGCGGCCCCGCGGAAGCGGCTCCCCCGGCCGTGTACCCCGCTCCCCGCGGTCGTGCACCTGGCCGCCCCCGCGGTGGAACGGGGCGGCTGCCCCCGCCGCGGAACGGGCCACTAGCCGCCGTGGAACCCGTTGTACCGCGCCGTAGTTGTCCGTGAACTCCCCTACGCCGCACCGTATTTGTCCGTGTCCGCGTGCGGGTCCAATGACAGCCGGTAGCCGCGCTTGACGACGGTCTGGATCAGTTTCGGCGCGCCCAGCGCCACCCGCAGCCGGGCCATCGCGGTCTCCACGGCGTGCTCGTCCCGCCCCGACCCCGGCAGCACCCGCAGCAGGTCGGCGCGGGAGACGACCCAGCCGGGGCGGCGGGCCAGCGCCCGCAGCAGCGCCATACCGGCCGGCGGCACCGGCCGCAGCGCCCCGTCCACCACGACCGCGTGCCCCCGGATCTCCAGCTGCCGCCCGGCCACCGGCAACGGCCTTGCCCGCCCGGGCAGTTCGCGGCACAGCAGCTGCACCAGCGGCCCCAGCCGGAAACGCTCGGGCTGGAGCGTGGGCACGTCCTCGGCCTCCAGGGGCAGCGCGGTCACCGGCCCCACACACACGGCCAGCACCCCCTGCCGCAGCGCCGCCAGCACCTCCTCCCGGATGCCGCGCTCACCGGCCCGGCGCAACAGCGACGCGGCGGCGGGTGCGCTGGTGAACGTCACCGCGTCCAGACCTCCGCCGATCACCGCGTCCAGCAGCCGGTCGACCGGGCCGAGGTCCTCCGGCGGCATCCAGCGGTACACCGGGACGCCGATCACCTCCGCGCCGCCGGCCCGCAGCGCCTCCACGAAGCCGGGCAGCGGCTCGCCGTGCAGCTGTACGGCCACCCGCCGCCCGGACACCCCCTCCGCCAGCAGCCGGTCCAGCACCTCGGCCATCGACTCCGAGGCGGGTGACCACTTCTCGGTGAGCCCGGCGGCCCGGATCGCGCCCCGTACCTTCGGGCCGCGCGCCAGCAGTTCCACGCCGGTCAGCCGGTCCAGCAGCGCCTCGCCCAGCCCCCAGCCCTCCGCGGCCTCGATCCAGCCGCGGAACCCGATGGCCGTGGTGGCCACGACGACGTCCGGCGCATGGCTGATCAACGCCCGGGTCACCGCGAGCAGTTCGGTGTCGTCCGGCAGCGGCACGATGCGCAGCGCGGGCGCGTGCATCACCTGGGCGCCGCGCCGCTCCAGCAGGGCACCCAGCTCCTCGGCCCGCCGGGCCGCGGTCACCCCGATGGTGAACCCGTCCAACGGGCGCACGGAGGGAGCAGCGGGCGGGGAAGCCGAAGCTGCCGCGGACGCCGCAGCATCCGGGGACGCCGGGGCATCCGGGGACGCCGGGGCATCCGGGGACGCCGGGGCATCCGGGGAAGTCAGGGCATCTGGGGAAGCCGTAACTCCCGCGGACGCCGGGGCTCCCGGGGAAGCCGAGGCTGCCGCTGCCTGCCCGGGGCCGGGCGCCGTCCGCGGCTCCCGCTCGCCGTGCTCCTGTTGCTGCTGATCGTGCATGGTCGTCCCGCTCCGCCCAGAGTGGTTGTGCTGCCTCGCGCTCCCCCGCCGCCGCGGCCCGGGCGGCGGGAGCTCCGGAATCCCGGGATCCCGACGTCCCCGGATCTCAGGCCCCGGGCCCGGAGGAGCCACGGTCCCGAGGGGCCATGGTCCCGAGGAGCCGTAGCCCCAAGGAGCCACGGTTCCGAGTTGCCGTGGCCCCGAAGAGCCACGGTCCCGAGTTGCCGAGACTCCGAGGTACCGAGACTCCGAGGTACCGAGGTCTGAAGTCCGCAGGTGTCCAGCCTGCCGACAGCACATGACAGGCCCGGTCCTCCAGTATTTCCCCCGGGTTACGCCGCCGCGCGGCCACCACGGGCAACCGGCCCCACATCCGGTCCCGCCGGACCCTCCGGTCCCGCCAGCCCTACGCCGGCCTCACACCTCGGCGTGGACCGGCCGCCGCTCCGCGTCCCCGGCCGTCGCACCCGCGCCCGACCGTGCCGTACGCCGTGCGCGCGCCGCCGGCCGCAGGTATACGGCCCAGGTCACCACCGTGCACACCGCGTAGCAGACGAGGAACGACACGAAGGCCGGCGTACCCGACCCGGTGGCCAGGAACGACTGCCGGAAGGCGAGGTTGATGGCCAGCCCGCCGAGCGCGCCGACCGCGCCGATCAGCCCCATCGCCGCCCCCGACAGCCGCCGCCCGCTGGCCTCGGCCGCCTCCCCGGTCAGCCCGCGCCGGACCGCCTGTGCCTGGAAGATCCCCGGGATCATCTTGTACGTGGAGCCGTTGCCGAGCCCGGTCAGCACGAACAGCGCGATGAAGCCGACGAGGAACACCGGCAGCGACCGCGCCGCCGACGCGTAGATGACCACCCCGGTGGCCACGGCCATCGCCAGGAAGTTCCCCAGGGTGATCCGGGCGCCGCCGAACCGGTCCGCCAGCCGGCCGCCGACCGGCCGCACCAGCGACCCCAGCAGCGGCCCGATGAACGTCAGCGACGCCGCCTGGAGGGGCGTGCGCGCGAACTGGATCTGCAGTACCAGCCCGAACGCGAAGCTGTAGCCGATGAACGACCCGAACGTGCCGATGTACAGCAGCGACATCACCCAGGTGTGCGGCTCCCGGGCGGCGTCCAGGGCCGCTCCGGTGTCGTTCCGCACCGGCGCCAGGTTGTCCATGAACAGCGCCGCGAGCGCGGCCGCCACCACGATCAGCGGCAGATAGACGGCGAGCACCAGCCGCGGCTGCGCGGCCCCGGCCGTACCGATCACCAGCAGCCCCAGCAGCTGGATCACCGGTACGCCGATGTTGCCGCCGCCGGCGTTCAGACCCAGCGCCCAGCCCTTCTTCCGTAGGGGATAGAAGGAGTTGATGTTCGTCATCGAAGAGGCGAAGTTGCCGCCGCCGACGCCCGCGAGTGCCGCGACCACCAGGAACGTGGTGTAGGAGGTGCCCGGTTTCATCACCACCGCGGCCGCAGTCGCCGGCACCAGCAGCGTCAGCGCGCTGATCACCGTCCAGTTGCGCCCGCCGAACCGCGCCACCGCGAAGGTGTACGGCACCCGCAGCACTCCGCCCACCAGGGTCGGCATCGCCACCAGGAAGAACTTCCCGGCCGGATCGAATCCGTACTCCGGCCCCATGAACAGCACCATCACCGACCACAGGCTCCAGATGGAGAAGCCGATGTGCTCGGACAGTACGGAGAAGGCCAGATTCCGCCGGGCCACCCGCGCCCCGGTCTCCGCCCAGAACGTCTCGTCCTCGGGCTCCCACCGCTCGATCCACCGCCCACCCCGCCGCGTCCGGCCGCCGGGCGTGGGGCCGACGGGGGCGGGGGAAGCGGGTGCGGGCGAAGCGGGTGCCGGATCGGCCGTAGGGGCGGACGTCGGGACGGATGTCGGGCGGCCCGTTCGCTTTTCATCAGGGCTGTCGCTGCTGCTGTCGCTACGGGTACCTGCCGCGGCCTCGGCCGTCATCGCGCCTCCCAGGGGGTCGGGTCCTCCCTTCGAAGCTAGGGACGGCGGGTTTCCGCACCGTGGCAGCACGTGACCGCGGCGAAACCTTGCGCTCACGCGCCACCTGCCCCTTCCGTGAGCGACCGCGGACAGGCGGCGTACACGCCGGACGAAGTGACACCGAAGTGACACCGAAGTGCCTCGCACGCCCCCTGACATCACTCGTTCGAGGCAATGGCAGGCGACCCGAACACTGTCAGCATTTCCATCGAACGCAAAGAGTAATCAGACAGACACTCTCCGTGGCAACCACGCCTGCAGGCGTGCTCGGGAGAAGAGCAAAGGAAGTGAACCATGCAGGACACGCAGCAGGTGTCGACCGCCGCCGACACCCCCACCGTCGCCGCCACCGCTCCCGCCACGACCACCGGCTAGAAGCCGCCGCAGCTCGTCGAGGTGGGCGACTTCACCGAGCTGACGCTCGAATACTCGGGCCACCACTGGGACGGACGGCTGGGCCGGCTTCTTCGGGTCGTGACGAACGGCAGCCCCACCGGTCCCGGGCCCCCGCGCCCGGCAGGGCTGTGTCCGACGATCCGGCGGCCACGCCCGCCCCTCCCCCTACGGACAGGCATCCCGTGGACTTCCTCGTCTTCCCCGACCACGCCGCAACCGACACCCTCTGCCGGCACCTGCCCGCCGGCCCTCCTGCACAGATCCTCCGCCACCCCTCGGGCCGCCCCTGGATCGTCGGCCGATGGTCCGCGGACCAGGTCCTGACGGCGGAGGCGGGCCCGCGCCGCGCCGTCCTCCTCGGCACCACCTCCGCCCGCCCGGACACCCTGACCCGGCTGCTGCACGGCCCCGACGGTCTCGGCGGCATCGCCCGGCGCACCCGCCAACTCCCCGGCAGCTACGCCCTCCTGGCCGCCGTCGGCCCGGAGCTGCGCTGTCAGGGCGACCTCGCGACGGTCCACCAGCTCCATCACGCCCGGATCGGCGGCATCACCGTCGCCGGCAACCGGCCCCAGGACCTGGCGGCGCTCGCCCGCAGCGCGGCCACCGGCGGACTGCCGCCCGGCGCCCCCGGCACCGGCCTGCTCGACGAGGACTCCCTGGCGCTGCGCCTGCTGTTCCCGTTCGCCCCGCTCCCGCTCGCCCTGCGCCCGCTGTGGCGCGCGGTACCGGCCATCCCCCCGGGCCACCACCTCACCGTGGACGCCAACGGGCAGCCCACCGTGGCCCGTTGGTGGCAGCCACCGGAACCGGACGTCCCTCTGGAACGCGCCGCCGAGACCGTACGCCAGGCCCTCAGCGACGCCGTAGCGGCCCGCACCCACCGCGCCCGCCGACAGGCCGAACGGCCCGAGCGGACCGACCGGACCGAGCGGACCGACCGATCCGAGCAGACCAAGCAGACCGATACGGGCAGGATCACGGGCGGAGCCACGAGCGAAAGCACCGACGGAACCAGCCACGGGCCCTTGGGCGAGGCTGCCGGGCGGGCTTTGGAAGGGACTTCGGAAGGGACTTCGGAAGGATCTTTGGGCGGAGCTTCAAACCGGGCTTGGGAAGAAGCTTCGGGCAGAGCTTCGAACCGGGCTTCGCATCAGGCTTCGGACCGAGCTTCGGACCAGGCGTCGGACCGGGCCTCGAACCGGGCTTCGGACCAGGCGTCGGACCGGGCCTCGAACCGGGCTTCGGACCAGGCTGGGGGCAAGGCCGTGGCTCGTGCCACCCTCAGCGCCGACCTCTCCGGCGGCACCGACTCCACCGGCCTGTGCTTCCTCGCCGCCCAGGAGGACGTCCGGCTGATCACCACCTCCTGGGTGTCCCGCGATCCCGGCAACGACGACACCCTGTGGAGCGCCCGCAGCGCGGCCTACCTGTGCGCCGCCGAACGCCAACGCGAACAGTCCGCCGCCCCAGGCCCCGGGCCCGGGCCCGGTCGGGACCCACGCACAGAGGGGGACACCACCCGCGGCCAGGGCAAGGGCAAGGAGAAAGGCAAGGACAAGAACAAGAACAAGAGCGAGCGAAGTGCGACGGGCGCGTACCGGACGAGCGGAGCGACCACGGGCGGGAGCAGTGGGAGAGGCAGGGCCAGGAGCAGGGACGGGCGTGCGGGCAACAGTCCGGGATCGCGATCACAACAACCCCAGGCAGGCGAACACCTCTCGCTCCACCTCTCCCTCCCCTACGCCGACGCCCCCACCTGGTACACCCCGCCCCACGACTCCCTCCACCCCACCGCCACCGACCCGGCCGCCCCTCTCGCCCTCTTCCGGGAGGCCGCCCGGATTGCCCACCAGGCCCGTCTCGTCGCCGCCCGCGGCTCCCGGCTGCACCTCGTCGGCGTCGGCGGCGACGAACTGTTCACCCACCGCCCGGCCGCCCTCAACTCCCTTGCCCACAGCGACCTGCGCACCGCCGCCCGGCGCGCCTGGACGACGCACCACCTCTGCCACTGGAAGACCTCCCAGACCCTGCGCACGCTGCTGGGCGGCCGCCCATATCCGCGCTGGCTGGCCGGCAGCGCCTCCCGGGTGACCGCCGGCGGCGATCCCCGGACCTGCGGCGCCGACTGGGAGGTCCTGCCCAGCCTGCCGCCGTGGGCGCATCCGGACGCCGTCGCCACCGTCCGCCGGCTGCTGCGCGAGGCCGCCGCCGAGGCACCCGAACCGTTCGCGCCGCTGCGCTGCCAGCACGACATCGTGCGCGCCGCCGTCCGCTCCGGGGAGATCGTCCGTGGCTCCGTCGCCCTCACCGCCCCGCACGGCGTCGACTACGAGGCGCCGTTCCTCGACAACGCCGTCATCGACGCGGCGCTCACCCTCCGGCTCGCCGACCGCGCCCGGCCCGCCGTGTACAAGCCGCTGCTGACCCGTGCGCTGCGTGGCATCGTGCCCGACGCGGTGCTCGGCCGCGGTACGAAGGGCGAGCACAGCGCCGAGGTCTACGCCGGTCTGCGCGCCCACCGCGGCGCCCTGTCCGCGCTCTGCGACGACTCCCTCCTCGCCGAACGCGGTCTGATCCGCCCCGCCGTCCTCCGGCACCATCTGACATCGCTCCGGCCGCGGACCGACGCCCTGCGCGCACTGGACCCCACCCTCGCCACCGAGTACTGGCTCCGCGCACTCACCCCGGCGCACATCCCCGCGCCGTCCCGTCCCACCCCCTCCCGCCCCGCACCCCCGCCCCCCGCACCGCCGGCCCCCGCGTCGCCGTTCCCCGCCCCACCCCTTTCCGCACCGGCCCAAGGCACCTCATGACCTCGCACTCGCCCCCCGCCCGTCATCCGCACCCGCACCCGCACGGCCGACGGCTCGGCCCGGCTCGACACCCGCACCCGGCCGCTACTGGCAGATGAACGCGACCGCCACCCTCGTCCTCGACCACCGCCCCACCGGCGGAACCTGCCGGACCGCCTCCGAAGCACTGCGCGCCCACCACCCGCCCGCGGGCGACCGCACCCAGACCGGACGCCACGCTCACGCACGCCTCCCCCTACCGCCCCCGCACGCTCTCACCCACCCCCATCGCGGCGGCATCCTCCCGAGGGAGCCAGGCGCCCTCCGGTGCGGTCAACCAGCCGTTCTCCACCGCCAGTTCATGCGCGGCAGCCCGTAGGGCGGTCAGGCCGGGGTGGTGCAGGTCGCGGCGCCACACCATCGAGATGGGTGACAGCGGTACGGGGTCCGCGACCGGGCGCAGCGCCATCCCCGGTACGTCGATGAATTCCACGCTCGCCAGTACCGCCCACCCCCGTTTCCGCACCACTCGTACGAACTCCTGTGAACCCTCGATCTCCGGGAACGGCTCGGCCATCGCGATACCCCGCCCCGCGAACAGCTGGGCCGCCAGCTCCGTCCACTCCTCGGTCTGCGGATTCCCGGCAGCCGCATAGAGCGTCTCGCCGGCCAGCTCCGCGAGCGGAACCTCGGGCCGTGACGCCAGGGGATGGTCCTCCCGCAGCAGCACCGCCATCGGCTCCAGACGGACCGGCTGGTGTGCCAGGCCGGACCGGACAGCGGGCGGCAGTCCCGCGTAGCGCCCGAAGGAGACATCGAGCCGCCCGGCGGCCAGCTCTGCCGCCGCCCCCGTCAGTCCGCTGTGGAAGCGGGCCACCAGCTCACAGCTGTCCGGCACCCGCCCCCTGGCGTCCTCCAGCACCCGGTGCGCGGTACCGATCGGCACCCCGACATCGACCAGCAGCGGCCGCTCGGGCACCGGTCGGAAGGCAGCTGCCAGTTCCTCGTGGGCACTCAATACCCGGCGGGCGTACGGCAGTAGCCGCTCACCGTCGGCCGTGAGGGCGACCTGGCGGGTCGTCCGTACGAAGAGTGCCGTGCCCACCTCCCGCTCCAGTCGCCGGATGTCACGGCTCAAGGCCTGCTGGGCCACGTAGAGCCGGGCCGCGGCGCGGGTGAAGTGGAGTTCCTCGGCCACGGCGGTGAACGCCCGGAGCAGTCGCGGATCGATATCGAACGGCATCGGGCCATCCTTGCAGCGCTCCCGCTGCCACCGGCCCCGGCATTACGGTGGAGGCTCGCAGGCCGAGTCCCAAAGTCCCGAGGACGTGACGATCCCGCGACGCCGGGACGCCAGCCCCCCGCCCCCGCGAAGCCGAGACCGCGGGACGACTCGTCGGCCGACGTCGCCCTGCAGATTCCCCTTGCAGATTCCGCCTCCCCCGATCCGCCTCGTGAGCGATCCACCGATCCACATCGCGAGTGATCCACCGATCTACATCCTGAGTGCGTGAATGCGCCCTGATCAGGTGTTGGACGGATGGTGGAGGTGGCCGGGATCGTAAGAGCGTGATCCTTTTCCTTGCTGCTCGTCCGGTGACCGCTCCGCCCGTACGGCCGGTTGCGCGTCGGCGTCCCCGGCGCTTTCGGCTCTTCGCCCCGTATCGGCAGATCTTTGCCGTCCCCGGCGCCCGGGCGTTCACCGCCGCCAATCTGCTGGCCCGCCTGCCCATGGGCATGCTCAGCGTCAGCGCCGTCCTGATGATCAGCGGCTCGCGTGGCTCCTATGCGCTGGCCGGGGCCGTCACCGCGACCGGGCTGGCGGCGACCGCGCTGGTCGGGCCGTGGACCGCTCGGATGGTCGACCGTCACGGTCAGGCCCGGATCGCCGTGCCGGCCACTGTGCTCGCGGTGCTCGGGTCGCTGTCGCTGCTGCTCTGCGTGCGCTTCGGCGCTCCCGACTGGGCGCTGTTCGTCTCCTATGCGGCGACCGCCACCACCCCCAACACCGGAGGGATGTCCCGTGCCCGCTGGGCGCATCTCTTCCGCGACGACCCGGCTGCCAGGCACACCGCCAACTCCTTCGAACAGGCCGCGGACGAGCTGTGTTTCATGCTCGGACCGGTGCTCGCGACGCTGCTCTGCACGGCGGTCGCGCCCGAGGCGGGCACGGCGGTGGCAGCATTCCTGCTGCTGAGCGGGGTGCTGCTGTTCGCTGCCCAGCGCCGCACGGAGCCACCGGCAGCCGGGCGGCCGGCCTCCCGTGCCGGCGAGGTCCGCTCCCCGCTGCGGCGGCGGGGCATTCCCCCTCTGCTCGGCACGTTCCTGTGCACCGGCGCGATCTTCGGGTCGATGGAGGTCGTGACCTTGGCCTACGCCGACGGCCTCGGGATGCGGTCCGCCGCGGGCGGGCTGCTGGCCCTCCAGGCGGCCGGGTCGTGCACGGCGGGGCTCCTCTACGGCCTGCTGCGTCCGGCGGGCCGGAGCGGGCGGCGCTTCCTGGTGTGTGTCGGTGCGATGGCCGTGCTGATGCTGCTGCCCCTCCTCGCGGCGTCGACCGGGCGCCCGGGGGCGCTGGCCGCCGCACTGCTGTGCGCCGGGATGGCCACCGCGCCGACCATGGTCACGGGGATGGGTCTGGTCCAATCCCGCACGCCGGCGGCTCAGTTGAACGAAGGGATGACGCTCGCCGTGACGGCTCTGCTCGGTGGTATCGCGGCCGGTTCGGCGGCGGGGGGCTGGGTCGTGGACCACGTGGCGGGGGCCGGAATCGCGTACGGGGTTCCGGCCGTGGCCGCCGGCCTGGCCGTACTCCTTGCCCTGCCGACCGCCGCCACCTCCCCGTCGTCCGGCGCTTCGTCCGGCATCTCGTCCGGCACTGCGTCCGCCACCGGCGACCAGGAGTTGGGTTGAGGTTGCATGCTGTGTTGCGTTCATGCACTCAGCGTGACGGATCCCGGGCGAACGCACATCGACCCAGGGGTTGTCATACCCAGGGTTGAGAGCGAGAGAGGGCGAGAGGGAAACGAGAGGGAGTGGGAGACGAGAGGGAATCCGAAGCGCGGAGAAGCGCGGGAAGGCAGCCGAACGAAGCGAGGAGGCAGAGGGAGAGGGAGAGGGGAGGCAAGCGAGGGGAGGGAACAAAAAGCAGCTGCCCCGGCGGGTAATCGCCGGGGCAGCTGCTTTACATGGGATGAGTGGAGATGGCGGGAATCGAACCCGCGTCCAACGGTGCGGAAACAGGGCTTCTCCGAGTGCAGTTCGCTGTGATTTTCTCAGCCCCGGAGATCACGCGAACAAGTCTCCGACGGGCTCAGTCACTGTTTGATTTCCTCCTGCACCCCGTGACCGGGTTCAGGAGTTTAGTCCCCTAGCTGATGCCAGGATCCGGGTCGGGAACAGCCCCGGGCTGACACTTCGCAAGTCGCTACTTAGGCAGCGAGGGCGAAGGAATCGCGCTTGGTGTTGGCGATTATTGGTTTCGGCCTGTGGTTTACGAGATCATGGCCGCTTCCTCGACTCGCTTCCCCTGCTTCGACATCCGCTGTCGAAACCGATCATCCCCATGTTGATTTATCAAGATGGACCCCGGCGCCTACACCATGACGCCTGCGGTTCCCGCACCCTCTGTGGGATGCGGAGCCATCGTACGTGAACAACGCCTGAGGTTGCCAGCGTATTCCGCGGGCCGCCGCCCGGCCGGAACCGCCCGCGCCACACCTCGTACCGGCCCGCCGGCCGGAAACCGGGCCGCTTCGGCCCGCCGACCCGGGCCCGCCCGCGGCGTGCGCACGGTGCCCACGCGCCGGCCGGCCGTGGTCAGGCGCGCTGGCGGCGGCGGGCCGCCGAGACCGCGCGGTCCGCCTCGCGGCGGTCCTGCTGCTCGCGGAGGGTCTGCCGCTTGTCGTACTCCTTCTTGCCCCTGGCCAGCGCGATCTCGACCTTGGCCCGGCCGTCCTTGAAATACAGGGCCAGCGGCACGATCGTGTGGCCGGTCTCCTGGCTCTTGGACTCCAGCTTGTCGATCTCGAAGCGGTGCATCAGCAGCTTCCGCTTGCGCCGGGCAGAGTGATTCGTCCAGGTTCCCTGGGCGTATTCCGGGATGTGTACGTTGTGCAGCCAGGCCTCGTTGCCGTCGATCTGGACGAATCCGTCGACCAGCGACGCCCGGCCCTGGCGCAGCGACTTCACCTCGGTGCCGGTCAATACCAGCCCGCACTCGTAGGTGTCCAGAATGTGGTAGTCGTGCCGCGCCTTCTTGTGCTGCGCCACGAGCTTGCGCCCGGGGTCCTTGTCCTTGCCCTTTTGCTTAGCCATAGTGCGGCCATTTTCGCACTACGTGCCGGTCCCGAGGCCACTCAATACTGTGCGGGCCCGCCGCTCGGCATGGTCCTCGACGACCAGGTCGGGGGTGAGCCCGGCATCGTCGACGGTCCGCCCGGAGGGGGTGCGGTAGTGGCCGACGGTGAGCTCGGCCACCGAGCCGTCGGGCAGCCGGCTGGGCATCTGCACCGAGCCCTTGCCGAAGGTCGGGGAGCCGACCACGATGGCCCGGCCGCGGTCCTGGAGGGCGCCGGCCAGCAGTTCGGCGGCGCTCATCGTGCCGCCGTCGACGAGAACGACCAGCGGCAGGCGGGTGTTCCCGTCACGCTGTGCGTACAGGGCGCGCTGGCTGCCCCGTACGTCGTAGGTGGCGACCAGGCCGCCGTCGAGGAAGGCGGAGGCGGTGGCGACGGATTCGGTGACCAGGCCGCCCGTATTGCCGCGCAGGTCGAGCAGCACGCCGCCGTGCGGGGAGGCGTCGCGGACGGCACGACGGACCGCGGCGCCGGTGCCCTTGGCGAACGAGGTGATCTTGACGCGGGTGGGGCCGTGCGGACCGGCCGGCCGGTCGACGGTGACGTTCCGGGTGCGCAGCCGGGTGCGGTGCAGGGTGAGGCTCCACCGCCGGGTGCCGCGCTGGAGGTCGAGGCGTACGGGCGTGCCGGCGGCGGCCGTACGGGAGCCGTCCGGGGCGTCGCCGCGGAGCCGGGCGACGGTCTCGGTGACCGGCCGCCCCTGAGTGGTCCGGCCGTCGATGGCGCGCAACCGGTCGTGGACGGCGATGCCGGCGCGGGCGGCGGGGCCGCCGGGCTGCACCCGGGAGACCTCGGTGCGGCCGCCGGCCAACTGCCGCACCCACAGGCCGACGCCGACGTAGGCGCCGCCCAACTGCCGCTGGAAGTCCTCGAACTCGCCCTGGGTGTAGATCGTCGACCAGCGGTCGCCACTACGGCTGACGACCTCGGCGGCGGCCTGAGAACCTGACTTGCCGTCCTCGATGGCTTCGGCGGCGGCCCGCTCGACGGCCGCGCGGTCGGCGGTGGCGGCCTCCGGGGGGCGCGCACCGGACGCCGGGCGCTCGGGGATGCCGTGGCCCACCGCGCCTTCGGCCTCGTCGCTCCAGGTGCCGGTCACCGCGCCGGTGGCGAGCACCCCGGCGAGGAACAACGTCAGGGCCGCCCCGCGGCGGTAGCGGCGGGGCCGGTCGTACGAACTCGGGCCCGACATGCCGGTGAGTCTAGGGGACGAAAGGGCGCCGTACGGCGAGTTGTCCGTACGGCGCCCGTTGGCGAAGCTCACACCTTGAGGTACTTGCGCAGCGCGAAGAACGCGGCGAGCGCGGGCATCAGCAGCCCGATCAGGAGGACCAGCGGGAGCACCGCCGCCACCGAGTCCCAGCCGATGAAGTTGATCACCTGGATCTTCTTCGCCAGCCAGTTGTTGACGAGGAGGTACTTGCCGCCGACGATCAGCACACAGGCGAATCCGGCGCCCAGCAGGCCCGCGATGGCGGCCTCCAGGATGAACGGCATCTGGATGTAGAAGCTGGACGCTCCCACGAGCCGCATGATGCCGGTCTCCCGCCGGCGGCTGAACGCCGACACCCGCACGGTGTTGACGATCAGCATCAGCGCAACGACGAGCATCAGTCCCATCACGCACAACGCGGCGATGTTCATGCCGTTGAGGAGGTTGAACAGCGGCTCGACGGTGTCGCGTTGGTCCTGCACCTCCTGGACACCGGGCCGCTCGGAGAACGCCGACTTGATGACCTTGAACTTCGTGGGGTCCTTCAGCTTGACGCGGAACGACTCGGGAAGCTGGTCGGGCGTCACCAGGCCGGCGACGGGGGTGTCGCCGAACTGCTCCTTGTAGTGCTTGTAGGCCTGGTCGCTGGACTCGTACTGCACGTTCGCAACGATCGGCAGCCGGTTCAGCTCGGCCTTGATGTCGTCCTTCTGCTGCTGGGTGGCCGCGCCCTTGGCGCAGTTGGCGCCGGTCTCGGCGTCGTTCTTGTTGCAGAAGAAGATGGAGACGTTGACCTTGTCGTACCAGTAGCCCTTCATGGTGCTGACCTGGTCGCGCATCAGCAGCGAGGCGCCGAACAGGCCGAGCGAGAGGGCTACGGAGACGATGACGGCGAAGGTCATCGTGAGGTTTCGGCGGAGACCGACGCCGATCTCCGACAGGACGAACTGGGCGCGCATGGCGTCCTTTCAGTACTGGGGGCCGTACACGCTTAGTGCTGGTAGCCGTACACGCCGCGCGACTGGTCGCGTACGAGCCGGCCCTTTTCGAGTTCCATGACCCGCTTGCGCATCTGGTCGACGATCTGCTGGTCGTGGGTGGCCATGACCACCGTGGTTCCGGTCCGGTTGATCCGGTCCAGCAGCTTCATGATGCCGACCGAGGTCTGCGGGTCGAGGTTGCCGGTGGGCTCGTCCGCGATGAGCAGCAGCGGACGGTTGACGAAGGCCCGCGCGATGGCGACGCGCTGCTGCTCACCACCGGAGAGCTCGCCCGGCATGCGGTCCTCCTTGCCACCGAGGCCGACGAGTTCGAGGACCTCGGGGACCGTCTTGCGGATCTGGCCGCGCGGTTTGCCGATGACCTCGAGGGCGAAGGCGACGTTCTCCCCGACGGTCTTGTTGGGGAGCAGCCGGAAGTCCTGGAAGACCGTGCCCACCTGGCGCCGCATCTGCGGGACCTTCCAGTTGGAGAGCTTGCCGAGGTCCTTGCCGAGTACGTGCACATGGCCATGGCTGGCCCGCTCCTCGCGCAGCAGCAGCCGCAGGAAGGTGGACTTGCCGGAGCCCGAGGAGCCCACCAGGAAGACGAACTCGCCGCGCTCGATCTCGAGCGAGACGTCCCTGAGTGCAGGACGGTTCTGCTTCGGGTAGGTCTTGGAGACGTTGTCGAATCGGATCACTGATGCACCACGGTCGACCTGGATAGGGGCACGGGCTGCCGAGTTGCGGCTCCCGTCGGTGTGCGTGACCATACGCGAACCTCGCGCGGCGGTGCAGTCGGCGGAGGGGTTGGTGCGGTTATTCACGGCATCTACGGGGACAAAAGGGCGCACAATTCCGGGGCGCGCGCCGTTCCGCCGGGGAGCTGGCACAGTGGGAGAGGGAACCAATGCACCCTCCGGGGCGTTGGTGCAGTGGAGAAGGAGGTCGCATGACGTACGACCGACTGGTGTGCGCCAACTGCGCGGCCCCTGTGAGTGAGGGCCGCTGCCCCGTGTGCCGAGCGAGCAGGGAACGACTCCAGCAGCAGGCAGGCGGTGTGTTCGCCCAGCTCAGCCCGGCGATGCTGGTGGCTTTGACGGTCCTGCTGCTCGCGGTGGGACTGCTGCTGCACCAGACCGTCTGACACCGCTCGGACGAAGCCGGCGTGACGTGGCCGGGTGAGAGTGCGAGTGGACCACTGTCCGTTACGCCACGCTTACGGCGGTGTTCGCCCGGTGACGGCGACCCGGGGTAATCGGTAATGCAGCGGCCGGAAGAACGCCGAGGGCCCGGAGCGCATGCGCGCCCCGGGCCCCTGTGGTACCGCGTCAGCGTCAGGCCGCTGCCGCGCCGCCGCCGTTCTTGTTGATCAGGCGGGGCAGCATACGGAAGCCGACACCGCCCGCGATCATCGTGGCCGCGCCGATCAGCAGGAAGGTGGTGCCGGAGGAACCGGTCTCGGCCAGCTCCCCGCCCTTCGCCTGCTGCTTGGCCTGGCCGGGCGTGTCAGCGATCTGCTCCTTGCCCTTGCCGGGCTGCTCGATCGGCTTGGAGCCCTCGTTGTCGGTGCCGGTGCCGGTGGAGTCGCCGCCGGTGGTGCTGCCGCTCTGGCCGCCGTTGCCGCCGTTGCCGCCACCGTTCTGGCCGCCGCTGTGGCCGCCACCGTTGTTGCCGCCGTCCTGGCCGCCGTTCTGGCCGCCGTTCTGGCCGCCGGCCTGGCCGCCGTTCTGACCACCGTCCTGGCCGCCGTTCTGGCCACCGTTCTGACCGCCGGCCTGGCCGCCGTTCTGGCCACCATCCTGGCCGCCGTTCTGGCCACCGTCCTGGCCGCCGGCCTGACCACCGTCGTCGGTGCCGCCGACCTGACCGCCGTCGTCCGAGCCGCCGATCTCGCCGCCGGCCTGACCGCCGTCGTCCGAGCCGCCGATCTCGCCGCCGATCTGGCCGCCGTCGTCCGAGCCGCCGACCTGACCGCCGTTGTCGGAACCGCCGGTGTCGCCACCGGAGTCGCCGCCGGAGTCGTTGCCGCCGATGATCCCGCCGATGATGCCGCCGATGATCCCGCCGTCGGAGCCGCCGGTCTCACCCGGGCTGGCCGCGGAAGCGGCGCCGGCGGCGGTGAGCGACGCACCGGCCGCGATCACCGCACCAGCTGCAATGCGCGCCACGCGCAGCCGCGTCTTCTTCGTCATGTACTGCTACCCCCAGTAGCTGAACTCGTCATGGGTGCACCGCTGCACGGGGCGACCAGCGCTGGGGGTAGGCGAGTTCCGGCCACGGATGCCGACTGGCCGCTCATCTCCCCGTTACTGCACGCGCCCCGGAACATACGCATGCCGCGCTCAGCCTTCCCAGTACGGCCGACATCGTCAAGGTCGAATAAAGACCCGATGCCCGAATTACTGAGAGTTGGGCGGTACATGGACATACGACTGTGACCAAACCGCCACAGCAAAAACAACTGCCTCCATGACGGAGGCAGTTGTTCCGGTGTCAGAAAGGGCCGGACGCGGGGCCCTCGGGCTACTTCTCCTGCTGCTTGCGCCAGCGGATTCCGGCCTCCAGGAAGCCGTCGATGTCACCGTCCAGCACGGCCTGCGGGTTGCCGACCTCGAACTCGGTCCGCAGGTCCTTGACCATCTGGTAGGGGTGCAGGACGTACGAACGCATCTGGTTGCCCCAGGAGTTGCCGCCGTCGCCCTTGAGCGCGTCCATCTTGGCCTGCTCCTCCTGGCGGCGGCGCTCGAGGAGCTTGGCCTGGAGGACGTTCATCGCGGTCGCCTTGTTCTGGATCTGCGAGCGCTCGTTCTGGCAGGAGACGACGATGCCGGTGGGGATGTGCGTCAGCCGGACCGCGGAGTCGGTGGTGTTCACGCCCTGGCCGCCGGGGCCCGAGGAGCGGTACACGTCCACCCGCAGGTCGGACTCGTCGATCTCGATGTGGTCGGTCTGCTCGACGACGGGCAGCACCTCGACGCCGGCGAACGACGTCTGGCGGCGGCCCTGGTTGTCGAACGGCGAGATGCGCACCAGGCGGTGCGTGCCCTGCTCGACGGAGAGCGTGCCGTAGGCGTACGGGACGTTGACCGCGAAGGTGGTCGACTTGATGCCGGCCTCTTCGGCGTACGAGGTCTCGTACAGCTCGGTCTTGTAGCCGTGCCGCTCGGCCCAGCGCAGGTACATCCGCTGGAGCTTCTCGGCGAAGTCGGCGGCGTCCACGCCACCGGCCTCGGCGCGGATGTTGACGACCGCCTCACGGGAGTCGTACTCGCCGGAGAGCAGGGTGCGGACCTCCAGCTCCTCCACGGCCTTGCGGACGTCGGCCAGCTCGCCCTCGGCCTCGGCGCGGGCGTCCTCGTCGCCCTCGGCCTCGGCCAGCTCGAAGAGCACCTCGAGGTCGTCGACCCGGCCCCGCAGCTCCTCGGCCCGGCGCAGCTGGCCCTGGAGGTAGGACAGCTGGCTGGTGACCTTCTGGGCACTCTCGGGGTCGTCCCACAGGGACGGCGCCGCCGCTTGTTCCTCAAGCACGGCGATGTCGGCCCTCATCTTGTCGAGGTCCAGGACGGCCTCGATCGACCCCATGGTCGAGGAGAGGGACTTCAGCTCTTCGGATACATCGACGACTGCCACGCACCCAGCCTAACGGCTACCACGCCGAACCTGACCCGGCCCCGGCAGGACGGGCCTGCCGGGGCCGGGCCGGGAGCCGCCCCCGGAGTGCGTCAGGGGGTCTCCTGCTCCGACTGGTGCACGCCCGGCGGGGCCTCGCCGGCGTCGTCGTCCCCGGAGGCCAGCCAGCCGCCCAGGCCGGCCGCCACGACCACCACGGCGGCGGCCGCCCCCAGCTTGATCCGGCGGCGGCGCACCGCCTCCGCCGAGCCCCGGTGCCGCGCCGAGCCGGCCCGGCGTTCCCCGGCCGCCCGCGGGGCCCGGGCGGTGCCGTGGGCGCCGCCGGCCAGCTCGTCGGGGCCGGGCACCCGCATGCTGGTGTGGGTCTCCCGGTTGGAGTCGGGCGCCGAGCCCTGCACCAGGGGGACGGCGCCGCGCTGCGGAACGGTCTCGCCCGCCGACGGGTAGAACGGTTCCTCACGGGTCCCCGGGGCCGCGCCGTCCGGCTCGTCGTCGGGGCGGTCGTCCTCCGGCTCGTCGATGTCCAGCGGCGGCATCCCGGCCAGCCCCGGCAGCAGCTCCCGCAGCCGGGCGGCCAGCTCCGCGGCGCGCAGCCGGGACGCCGGCGCCTTGGCCAGGCACTGCAGCAGCAGCTGCCACAGCTCGTCGGGGATGCCGGGCAGCGGCGCCACGCTCTCGGTGACGTGGCGGCGCAGTACGGCCCCGGGGTGGCCGCCCCCGAAGGGCGTGAACCCGGCGAGCAGCTCGTACAGGACGGTCGCCAGGGCGTAGATGTCCACCGAGGCGCGCGGCGGCAGACCCTCGATGATCTCCGGCGCGAGGTAGTCGGGGGTGCCGATGACCCTGCTGGCATGGCCTCTGCCCTGGGCCGCGGATCCTTGGGCGAGGGTCCGGCGCGGCGAGTCGACGAGCCGGGCGATGCCGAAGTCGGTGAGCAGCGCGGGGTGCGCGCCACCGGGGCCGAGCGGACCCTGCATGTCGAGCAGGACGTTCTCGGGCTTGACGTCGCGGTGCACGATCCGCGCGGCGTGCGCGGCGGCGAGCCCGTCGGCGACGTCGGCGACGATCGCGACGGCGGCCTCCGGGGCCAGCCGGCGCTCGCGCTCCAGACGGGTGCGCAGGTCGGTACCGCGCACCAGGTCCATCACCAGCGCCAGGTCGTTGCCGTCGACGACCAGATCGCGGACGCCTACGACATGCGGGTCCGCGAGGCCCAGCAGCGCCGCCCGCTCCTGTACGAAGCGGCCGACGAGCTCTTGGTCGGAAGCGAGGTCCTCACGCAACAGCTTGATGGCCACGGCCCCTTCGGGCCCCTCGCCCAGCCATACCGTGCCGGCACTGCCGCGCCCCAGGATCTGGTGGGCGGTGTACCGGCTGCCGATCTTCCGTGCCAAAACTGCTCCGACGTGTCGGGCCCCCGAGCGTCCTGCGGGGGCTGAGGTTGGCGTCAAAGCTACGCGGATGCCACCGGGTTCCGTGCCCCGGAAGGCGGCAACCTTCACTTCTGAGAGCGAAATTGCCCGCCGGAAGTCGACAAATCAACTGAGCCGCCCCGGGACCGGCGGTCCGGGGCGGCTCGTCAGCCGCTGAGAGCGGCCCGGGTCAGCCGCTGAGCTTGTTCACGAAGCGCTCGACCTGGTTGTACATGTGGCCGATCTGCGAGAAGAAGCCGCGGGTCGTGCCGATCCACTCCTGGAGCGGGGTGAGCTCCCAGATCAGCCACGCGGCCACGAACAGCAGTATCAGCGTGACCAGACAGCCCTTGAGGCAGCCCAGACCGGGGATCCGCATCGGGTTGGCACTGCGCGGACGGGGCTCGCGCCGCGGACGGGGCTCCGGGGCCGGCGGCCGCTGCGGCTCGTACCGCTGCGGCGGCGGCTCCTGGCGGCGCTGCGGGGCCTGCGCGTACGGCACCGGGGCCGGCTGCCGGTACGGGGGCTGCTGCGGCGGCTGCTGGGGCGCGGCCGGACGGCGCTGCGGACGGCGGCGCAGCGGATCCTCGTTCGGATCCAGGTACTGCACCTGCGTCTGCTCGTTGCGGTCCCGGGCGGCGCGCATCTGCGACTCCCACGGATGCGGCCCGTCGGGCGCCTGCGCACCCGCGGCGGGCGCACCGGCCGGCATGGGCGGCACCGGCGGCATCGCCCGGGTCGGATCGGCGCCCTGGCCGCCCGGTGCGCCCGGGACGCCCGTCGAGGGCAGCACGCTGGTCGCCGCGGCCGGGTCGTACGAACCCGCGCCGGACGGGAGGACCTGGGTGGGGTCGGCGTCACCGCTCCCCTGGCCGCCGTCGGTGCCGGGGACGGTCGCGGGCGCCGGGTCCGGGGCCAGCAGCGCGGCGACGCCCAGCGCGGCCTCGGCCTGCGCCGGGGTGGCGTGCACCCCGACTCCGGAGGCGACGGTGCGCAGCGCACGGGCGAGGTTCTCGGCGCTGGGCCGCTCCTCGGGGCGCTTGCGCAGACAGCGCTCTATGACGGTCCACAGCGGCTCGGGGAGCGTGCCGGGGCGGCGCGGCTCCTCGCTCAGGTGCCGGTGCAGCACCTCCAAGGCCGTCGATCCGGCGAACGGCGGGCGGCCGGTCACCAGCTCGTACAGGAGGATGCCGGCGCCGTAGATGTCCACGGCGGAGGTCTGCGGGCGGCCCTCGGCGGACTCCGGCGCCACATAGGCGGGGGTGCCGACGAATTCGTGGGTGCGGGTCAGGCCCGGGGAGTCGGCGAGCCGGGCGATGCCGAAGTCGGTCAGCATCGGGTGCATCTCGCCGCCGCCGTCGGACCCGGCGAGCAGGACGTTCGCCGGCTTCAGGTCACGGTGGACCACGCCGTCCGCATGGCTGGCGGCCAGTGCGTCGGCGATCTGGGCGGTGAGGAGGGCGGCCGCCACCGGGCTGAAGGGGCCGTTGTCGCGGAGGTAGCGGTGCAGGTCCGGGCCGTCGACCAGGTCCATGACCAGCGCGAGCAGATCGCCCTCGACGACGAGATCGCGGGTGCGGACGATGTTCGGGTGGGTGAGCCGCAGCAGGACCGAGCGCTCGCGCAGGAAGCGCATCACCACGTCCGCGTCGTGCGCCAGCTCCTCCTTGAGGACCTTGATCGCGACCGTCTCACCGGGCTCTCCCGCCACGGCGGCCTCGGCGCCCGCCGTCTCCCGCTGGCGGGCACGCCAGACGGTGCCCGTGGCGCCGCGTCCCAGCGGCTCCTCAAGCAGGTACTTGCTGCCTACCGGCCGCACGTCATGCGCTCCCTGGTCGTGGTGGATCTCCTGCCGGCCCACCGGACCGGCCGTTCGGCGCCGCGCCGTCCGGTCATGGTCACCGTCGCGCGGTCCGTTCGATCCACTGTAGGGCCTGCGGCCCGCCACGCCGTCGCACAAGCTTTTCGTTCCGGCGGGCCGGGCTCGTGGGAAGACGCACGTTCCGGACGGATGGTTGCGCGCCGCCCGCGGCCGGCCGCGGGCGGCGCACCACCCGGACAAGGACGATCCGGAGCTGATCACGACGTTCCGAATCCGCCCGGCCACGGCCCGCAACCAGGCACTTTTTCGTCCGGACACGACAAAACAAGATCACGGAGTGGCAGTCGGCGGGCGTGTTGTCAGTCCCAGGTGCGAGGATGCACCCAGCACGATGCGGTGGGGGCGCGCGGTCTTTGTCGCGACGTGCACCTGGGACTTGTCCGTGCCGACGTGCCCGGGCGGGCGGGGGGAGCGAACGGCCCCTGCCGGCCCCCGGCAGAAGGGACCGTTGACGGCGATGCAGATCCGGCTGACCGTCCTCGGGCCGCGCAGCGGCCCCACCACACGGGCCTGCGACGTGCTCGTGACGGCCCCCGCCGGGACCGCACTGGCAGCGGTGGCCGGCTCCCTCGCGGCCTCCGTCGCGGGCCCGGGCGCGGACACCGGCGCGGGCGGCGGCAGCGGCCCCGTCGTGCTCTACGCCGGCACCGAACGCCTCGACCCGCAGCGCGCCGCGATCGGCGAGCCGCCCCTGATCGACGGCGCGGTGCTCTCCGTCCAGGGCCCCGGCCCCGCCCCGGCACACGGCCTGCCGCACGGCACCGCCCGGCTGCGCGTCATCTCCGGACCCGACGCCGGCGGCGTCCACCTGCTGCACGGCGGCCAGATCCGCATCGGCCGCTCCGCCGACGCCGACGTCCCCCTCGACGACCCGGACGTCTCCCGGCTGCACTGCGCCGTGACCGTCGAACCGGACGGCTCGGTCCACGTCGCCGACCTGCGCTCTACGAACGGCACCGCCGTCGACGGCACCGGCCTCGGCGACCTGCCCGCCCCGCTCCCGCCCGGCGCCCTGCTGCGCATCGGCGAATCCACCCTCCGTCTGCAGCCCGCCGCCACCACTCCGGACCCCGCCCTGGAGACCACCCCGGACGGCGAGGGCCGGCTGCGCATCACCACGGGCGCGGAAGGCGGGTACGCGCGGGTCGCCGAGGGTGACGGAGGCGGCGGGACCGGTGGGGCTGGTGGGGCTGAGGGAGTCGATGGAGCCGGTGGGGGTCAGGTGACCGGTGTGGCCGGTGCGCTTGGTGCTCCCGGCGGGCTCGATGCCCCGGCACCGGCGTTCGGGCCTCCCCCGGCAATGGCCACCGGCCCGGCCGCGCCCCTGCCCACTCCCCGTACGGCCTGGTCGCCGGACCCGGCCGGCCGGCGCGACACCCCGCTGCGCGGCACCTCGGCCGGACCGGCCCAGCCGGAGGCCGCCACGGCTCATGGATTGGGCCACGGCGCGGGCCTGGCAGCCGGGCCCGGCATCCCGCAGCAGGCCGCGCCGGAGCACCCGCACGGCGAACGCCCCGACCGGGAGCCTCAGAACCGCGCGTACCCCGACCATCCGGGCCACGACCATCCGAGGCCCGAGCATCCGGGCCACGAGCTTCCTGCTCACGGGCTTCCTGGCAACGACCGTCCGTACGGCGAGTATCCGGCCCCTGGGTACCCGGACGACGCCTCGACGGCCGGCGCCCCGGGCCGTCCGTACGGCGAGGACCGTACCCACGGCGGCCAGCAGAGCCTGGCGCCCGCCGAGGACGCCGACGCGGAGGACGCGGCGCGTTACGGCACCGCGCCCCGCAAGGGCGGCCGGCGCGGCGGGATCGGGGCCTGGGCGCGCCGGCTGACCGGCGCCCGGCCCACCACGGAACGGCCCTACGACGACCTCCCGGCATCCGGCCTGCTGGCCCCGGGTCTCCAGGCGTCCGGCGCGCCCCAGGCCTCCCCCGTAGCGCCGCCCGGTGACGCAGCGATGGCCCCGGCCGCCTCCGGAACCGCCGCGGACGAACGATGGCCGGACGCCGCCGCCGTCCTGCTCACCGCGCTGGGCCCGGGCCCGCGACTTTGGGAGCGCGGCCCGGACCACCCCGACACCCTCACCGTCCGGCTGGGCACGGCCGGCCGCGACGGCGGCCGCACCGCCCTGCCCGTCACCATCGGGCTGCGCCGGGCCGGCTCCCTCGGTCTGGCCGGGCCGCGCGCCCGCCTCGCCGGACTCGCCCGTTCCACGATCGCCCAGCTCGCCGCCCTGCACTCCCCCGCCACCCTGGACATCGTGCTGATCAGCACCGACCGGGTGCGCACCACCGAGGAACGGGTCGCGGACTGGTCCTGGCTCGGCTGGCTGCCGCACCTCCACCCCGCCCACGGCCAGGACTGCCGGCTGCTGCTCGCCTACGACAAGGAACAGGCCACGGCCCGCGCCGCCGAACTCGTCCGACGGCTCGACGACTGCCCGTTGGGCCCCGGCTGGGCCAGCGCCGAACGCGCCGAGATCGCCCTCGCCGCCGCCCGCCACCAGGGACCGTTCACCCTCCTGATCGTCGACGGCGACCCCGGCTCGTCCGCACTGCGCGAGACCACCGCGCGGCTGGCCACGGCCGGGGCGGCAGCCGGCGTCCATCTCCTCTGCCTGGCCGAAACCCCGGCCGCCTCCCCCGCCTTCCCGCTGGCCGCCACGTACGAGGCGGCCCGGGCCGCGTCGCCCGCCTTCGGGGAGTGCGGCGCGGTGGCGGTCCTCAGCGGCGACGTCGCCACCGCGGTCCGCGTCGTCCAGCCCGGTTCCGGACCGAACGGGACGATCGCCACGGTCGACGCGGTCTCCGCCGCCTGGGCCGAGCGGTTCGCCCGGGCCCTGGCGCCGCTGCGCGAGGCCGAGACCACGGCCGGCGGCGCCCGCACGACACCCCGCGCGGCCGTCCCGCTCCCCGCAACGGCCCGGCTCCTGGACGAACTCGGACTGGCCCGCGCCACCCCCGCCTCCCTGATGGCCCGCTGGGCCGCCACCTCGGACACCGACCGGCCCGGCGCCACCGCCGTACTCGGGGCCGGACCGCACGGACCGGTCTGCGCCGACCTGGCCACCGAGGGCGCCCCCCTCCTCGTCGAAGGCCCCGCCGCCGGCGGCAAAACCGAACTGCTCCGGTCCCTGGCGGCCTCCCTCGCCGCCGCCGACCGCCCCGACCTGCTGTCCCTGGTGCTGGTGGACGGCGGCGGCACCGACCGCGGCGAGGGCCTGCGGGTGTGTACCGACCTGCCGCACGTCACGACGTACCTCGCCGCGTCCGACCCGGTCCGCATGCGCGCGTTCGCCCAGGCCCTCTCCTCCGAACTCAAACGCCGCGCCGAAATACTGTCCGGCACCCCCTTCACCGACTGGCGCACCAAACACCTCCCGGCCCCCCGCGTCATCGCCCCCCGCCGCACCACCGAAGGCCGCACGGTCGAAGGCCGCGTGGGCGAGCCCCGCGCTTCGGGTGACCACGGACCGCAACGCACACAAGGGGCACAGGCACGCGGCGCACAGGCACAAAGTGCACAGGCACAAGGTGCCACGCCCACCGCGCCGCAAGGCCGTACCTACGGCACCTACGGCGAGACAAACACCGAGAGGCACGACGCGCCGCCGACAAGCCACGCCCCCGAGCCCGGCGGCACCCCCACCCACACCTCCCGGCCCACCGAGACCACCGGGACACCCAGGCCCCCCAGGACCGCCGGGACCGCCGGGACCGCCGGGACCGCCGGGACCTCTGACTACACACCGTACGGAAATAATCACGGAGAGCAGGAACTAATCACGCTCCGTAATCGTTGCCGTAACGAAGGAGGCAGCACAGCGGCGGCGGACCCGTCCGACACCGGCACCCTGGCGAGCACGGGCACCCTCCGCCTCCGCTCCCGCCCCGGAGCCCCGACGCCCACCCCAACCACCCCCGAATCCGACCCCGACACCACCCCCACCGCCCCGCCCACCCCGCTCGACCCCGCGGCCCCAATGCCGCGTCTCTTCATCCTGGTCGACGACTTCGACGCGCTGGTCGCCCCCGCACTCGGCAGCCCCGGCCGCCCGGCGGCCGGCTCCGTGGTGCGCGCGCTGGAGGCAGTGGCGCGGGACGGGGCTGCGCTCGGCGTCCACCTCATAGCCGCGACCGGCCACCCGGACCGCACGGCCGACACCGCGACCAGCGAACTGGCCGCACTGCGCGTCGAGTTGGGCGCGCCCGAGGACCCGTCCGAGCCCGCCCCGGTCGGCCGCGGGCGGCTCCACCGTGTGGCGGACGGCTCCGCCACACCGTTCCAGGCCGGCCGGGTGACCGGCCGGATACCCCGTACGTCCACGCTCCGGCCGACGGTCGTCCCGCTGGAGTGGCAGCGGATGGGCGACCCGCCGGCCCGACGCCCGCTGCGCGAACTCGGCAACGGCCCGACGGACCTCGCCCTGCTCGCCAGTGCGCTCCATCGGGCCGCCCAATCCTCGGGGGCACCGCCGGCGGCACCACTGATCTGAGCGACTGATCTGAGCAACGAGTGCTTACCGCTGGCGTGAGCGCTCGGGGTCCGGTGTTCTGAACGCTTGGGGTGGGCTGGTCTAAGCGCTTGGGGTGGGCTGGTCTGAACGCTTGGGAGGGGCGGGTCTGGGGGCTTGGGGGGCGTGGCCGCTCGGCGCCCACTATTGGGGTGCCCGCTGTGGGGGTGCCCGGTATAGGGGGCGCCCACTGTGGCGGGAGGGACTGCTGCGGCTGGTGATGCCGCTGGGGACGGGGTGGCGCTGGGGGCGTAGGACGAGGGCGTGGGACAGGGCCGCCGGACGGGGCGGAGCGGGGCGGGGCGGGTGGCGGGTCTGCTTGGTGGGGGCTGAGGGTGGGCCTTCCGGGGCTGCGCCGGTTTGGGCGTGGAGCTGCGCCGGGGTTGGGGCTGGAGCTGCGCCGGGTTGGGGCTGGAGCTGCGCCGGGGTTGGGGTTGGGCTGCGTTCGGGGTTGAGGCCGGGGTGCGGCGGGTTTGGGGCCGGGGCTGCTGGGGGTTTGGGGTGGCCGTAACAGCACCATTACGAAAGGTGAGTTGGTGCTGGACGCGGTATTGCGGAGGCCGGGGGCGGGGCGTAGACCTGTCGCACACCGTGTCGGGCCGGGCGTGTCGGGGCTGGGCGCGGGCTGAGGCAGTGCGGGGCGGCCGGTAGTCGCGTGGCAGCGGCGCACTGGGACCTCGGGGCCCGCACCGATCCGTGCCGAGTCGGCATGGCATGGCATGGCATGGTCGCGGCTAGCCGTGCCGAGCCGGCATGGCGTCGGCAAGCCACGTGCACGGGCAGGCCACATGCACGGGAGCGCACGGGAGCGGCAGGAGCGCACGTCCAGGGGTACGCACCATCGCATTCGCACCATCGCATCTCGCAGGTCGCAGCAGCAGTAGTTCGCACCACCGCAACCGCACCTTGTACCACCGCAGCAGCGCTACGGCGGCCTTCGGGGAGCCGTGTGCAGAAACGGCTACGGAAGAACCAGAGCGATTCAGCAATCCCGGGAGCCGGCAACCCAACGAGCCAGCGGGCCAACCAGCCAGTAGGCCGCGGTGATTCAGCAAACCGCGGAGCGGTGCGGTGCGGCGCAGGTTGAGGGAATTGGTGGAGCTGGAATTGGTGGAACTGAGGGAATTGGGGGTTCGGGGATGAGGGGTCGAGGGATGGGTTGGCGGCGGCGCGGGGCGGCCGGGGTTGTGGTGGGGGTGGTGCTGGCTGTGGGGGTGGCTGGTTGTGGGAGTGGTGGGGGTGGCGGGAAGAAGGGTGAGGCGAACGGGGGTGAGGGGGGTGAGCGGAATGCCGTTACGGTGCGGTTGCCCAAGTTGGCGGGGCAGCGGCTGCAGGTGACTGCGGTGTGGACGGGGGCGGAGCGGGAGAATTTCGTCAAGGTGCTGGACGAGTTCGAGAAACGCACCGGGGCGAAGGTGGATTTCGTGCCCAGTGGCGATGACATGGCCGGTTTCATCGGGTCGAAAATCGCCGGGGGTGGGCCGCCGGACGTGGCGATGCTGCAGCAGGTCGGGGTGCTCAACGAGTTCGCCGGTAAGGGCTGGCTGAAGCCGCTGGGGCCGGAGGCCAAGGCGCAGCTGGCGAAGAATTACGGCAAGGGGTGGCGGGACCTGGGGGCCCATAAGGGCACCGAGTACGGGGTGTATTTCAAGGCCAGTAACAAGTCGCTGGTGTGGTACAACGCGCAGGCGTTCGGGAACGCCGGCGTGCAGGAGCCGAAGACCTGGGCGGAGTTCCTGAAGGCGGCGCGGACGATTTCCGAGTCGGGGGTGGAGCCGGTTTCGGTGGGTGGGTCGGACGGCTGGACGCTGACCGACTGGTTCGAGAACATCTATCTTTCGCAGGCCGGGCCGGAGAAGTACGACCGGCTGGCGCAGCACCGGATCGCGTGGACGGATGCCTCGGTGAAGCAGGCGCTGTCCACGCTCGGCCAGCTTTTCGGGCGTAAGGATCTGCTGGTGGGCGGTAATGCGGGGGCGTTGCAGACGGATTTCCCGACGTCGGTGACGCAGACGTTCAGCGGTGGTGGCGCGCCGAAGGCGGCGATGGTGTCGTCGGCGGATTTCGCGGCGGCCAATATCGCGCAGACGAAGGCGAAGATCGGTACGGACGCCAAGGTGTTCCCGTTCCCGGCGGTGGGTGCGAAGTCGCCGGTGGTGACGGGTGGGGATGTGGCGGTGGCGCTGAAGGGCGGTAAGGCGGCGCAGGCGCTGCTGACGTTCCTGGCGTCGACGGATGCGGCGCGGATCTGGGCGCGGGCGGGTGGGTTCATTTCGCCGAACAAGGAGCTCGACCGGGCGGCGTACGGGGATGCGGTGATGCGGCGGATCGCGGGGGCGCTGATCGCGGCCGGTGATGATTTCCGCTTCGACATGTCGGATCAGGCGCCGGCTTCGTTCGGTGGGAAGCCGGGTCAGGGTGAGTGGAAGGACTTGCAGGACTTCCTGAAGAACCCGAAGGACGTGGCGGGGACGCAGGCGCGGCTGGAGCGGGACGCGGCCAAGTCGTTCGGCGGGTGAGGGAGTTGGTGTGAGGGAGTTGGGGGCGGTCGGCGTCTCTGCCGTCGGCCGCTCCTTCCGCCCTTTACTGTTCCGTGCCGTTGTCTTGCTCTTCTTGTTCTGCGCCCGTCCCGTTTTGTGCCCCTCTTTTTTCCGGGTTCCTTTTCTGTTTTTCTGTGCCGTTTCACCTGTGCCGGGGGTTTCTCACGATGAGCAGCAGCAGGACCGTGGAAGTCGGTGGCAGTGCGGCGAAGGCCGGTGGCAGTGCGGCGAAGGCCGGTGGCAGTGCGGCGAAAGTCGGTGGTGGGCGGCGGGTGACGGGGACGCGGCGGTGGGTGGCTGCGGTGTTCTTGTTGCCGGCGTTGGTGTTGTTGGGTGCGCTGGTGGTGTATCCCATCGGGTTTTCCGTGTACCGGAGTCTGTTCGATGCGTCCGGTGACGGGTTCGTGGGGCTGGGGAATTACGGGGAGTTGTTCGCGGACGACGGTATTCGTACCGCGTTGCGGAACAACGTGGTGTGGGTGGTGGTGGCGCCGACGGTGTCGACGGCGCTGGGGTTGATCTTTGCGGTGCTGACGGAGCGGGTGCGGTGGGGTACGGCGTTCAAGTTGGTCGTTTTCATGCCGATGGCGATTTCGATGCTGGCGGCCGGGATCATTTTCCGGCTGGTGTACGACCAGAATCCGGAGCGTGGGGTGGCCAATGCGGTGTGGGTGGGGGTGCATGACACGTTCGCGGAGCCGGCGCCGTTCCCGGGGGCGAGACCGCGGCCGAACGGGGTCCTGCGGCCGTCGGGGGGCGGGGGGTTCAGTACGCGGTCGGTGGTGCGGGCGGGGTCGCCGGTGCTGCTGCCGTTGGTGGCGGTGCGGCAGGACGATGTGCGGGGTGCGCGGCGGGCGGCGGGTGCGGTGGCGCGGCCGGGGAGTGTGACGGGGACGGTGTGGCTGGATTTCCTGCGGGGTGGTGGGGGCCGGCCGAATGTGGTCGACGGGTCGGAGCGGGGTCTGGCCGGGGTGCGGGTGGAGGCGGTGCGGGGCGGCCGGGTGGTGGCGTCGGCGCGGACCGCGGCGGACGGGACGTTCGTGTTGCCGGGTGGGGCGGCGGACGGGGCGCGGTTGCGGTTGCCGGCGGGGAATTTCGCGGCGGCGTACGGCGGGGTGGAGTGGTTGGGGCCGGCGTTGGTGACTCCGGCGATCATCGGGGCGTATGTGTGGATGTGGGCGGGTTTCGCGATGGTGTTGATCGCGGCGGGGCTGGCGGGGGTGCCGCGGGAGTTGTTGGAGGCGGCGCGGGTGGACGGGGCGGGTGAGTGGCAGGTGTTCCGCCGGGTGACGGTGCCGTTGTTGGCGCCGGTGCTGGTGGTGGTGCTGGTGACGTTGATGATCAATGTGCTGAAGATCTTCGACCTGGTGTACATCATCGCGCCGGGGTCGAGTCTGCGGTCGGCGAATGTGCTGGCGTTGCAGTTGTTCCAGTCGTCGTTCGGGACGGATGTGGATGAGGGGCTGGGCAGTGCGATCGCGGTGTTTCTGCTGCTGCTCGTGCTGCCGGTGATGTGGGTGAATCTCCGGCGGATACGGAAGGAGCGTCGTCGATGACGGCGGTGGAGGGGGTCGGCCGGGCCGGTGGTGGGGGCAGCAGCAGCCGCGGCAGCGGCGCCCGGGGTGCGGTGGGGCGGGCGCGGCCGTCGGTGGTGTCGCGGCTGGCGGCGCGGGCCGGTGGTGGTGCGGTGCGGGTGTTCCTGGTGCTGGTGGCGTTGTTCTGGTTGATGCCGTCGGTGGGGTTGCTGTTGTCGTCGTTGCGCAGTCCGCAGCGGATCGGTGAGTCGGGCTGGTGGCGGGTGTTCGCGGAGCCGGCGCAGATCACGTTCGACAATTACGGCCGGTTGTTGTCGAACGGCAAGGTGATGGGTTCGCTGCTGACGACGGCGGAGATCACGGTGCCGGCGACGGTGCTGGTGGTGGTGATCGGGGCGCTGGCGGGTTATGCGTTCGCATGGATGGATTTTCCGGGGCGGGACGGCTGGTTCCTGGTGGTGGTGGGGCTGCTGGTGGTGCCGGTGCAGGTGGCGCTGATTCCGGTGGCGAAGTTGTTCGGGGTGGTGGGGCTGTTCGAGACGACGGCGGGGGTGGTGCTGTTCCATACGGCGTTCGGGTTGCCGTTCGCGGTGTTCCTGCTGCGGAATTTCTTCGCGGAGATTCCGCGGGAGCTGCTGGAGGCGGCGCGGCTGGACGGGGCGGGTGAGCTGCGGCTGTTCACGCGGGTGGTGCTGCCGTTGGGGGGTCCGGCGATCGCGTCGTTGGGGATCTTCCAGTTCCTGTGGGTGTGGAACGACATGCTGGTGGCGTTGATCTTCGCGGACAGTGGGCGTCCGCCGATCACGGTGGCGTTGCAGCAGGAGGTGCGGCAGTTCGGCAACAACATCGATGTGCTGGCGCCGGGGGCGTTCCTGTCGATGGTGGTGCCGTTGATCGTTTTCTTCGCGTTCCAGCGGCAGTTCGTGTCCGGGGTGATGGCGGGCGCGGTGAAGTGAGGGGTTGGGGTGAGGGGTGGGGGGCGCGGCGGACCGGGGGGCCGTGCGTCGTACGGCGTACGGGGTCGATTGCGGGTCGTGCCGTTGTTATCCCGCGTTCATGTCCGTCCCCCTACGATGTCGGTCACTGCCGTGAAACGCATGGTGCGACGGGGCTCCGTCGTGGAGACTGCGTAGCGGCGCCGGCGTGTTTTTCGTGCCGGTCGAGGGTGTGTCCGTCCCTGCGTGGGCGGGGCCCGTGCGCCGCCCCGCACCGGGGCCGGGCGTGTTCATAACTGCACACTCCGTATGCGTTCTGTATGTGTCCCCCCACATCGCTTTGCCTGTTGCATTCCGCCTACGTTCCCGACCGTCTGGAGACGGACCGCACATGACTGCCCCCACCGCAGACCAGAGTGCCGAGCAACTCCCGCGCCCTGTCCGGTTGTCCGAGGTGAAAGGCTGGTTCTTCACTGCCGATCAGCTGCTGTTCGACTGGTTCCTGGCGTATCAGAAGGAGCGTTCCGAGGCGGGTGATCTGCTCGAACTGGGCGCGTACATGGGGAAGAGCGCGATTTTCCTCGGTGCGCGGCTGGGCGACGGTGAGCGCTTCACGGTGTGCGATCTCTTCGATTCGCCGGCCGAGGACGCGTCGAACTCCAAGGAGATGAAGAAGTCGTACGCGTCGCTGACGCGGCGGGCTTTCGAGGCCAACTACCTGTCGTTCCACGACGAGTTGCCGACGATCGTGCAGGGGCTGAGTTCGATCGTCAGCGAGCACGTCGAGAAGGGGTCGGTGCGGTTCGCGCACATCGACGCGTCGCATCTGTACGAGCATGTGCACGGGGACATCCTGGCGGTGCGGGAGTTGCTGACCGGCAGTGGTGTGGTGGTGCTGGACGACTACCGCGCGGAGCACTGTCCGGGGGTGGCGGCGGCGACGTGGCAGGCGGTCGCCAATGAGGGGTTGCGGCCGATCTGCATCACGGGCACGAAGTTCTACGGCACGTGGGGTGATCCGGAGCCGTTGCAGAAGGCGCTGGTGGGGTGGATCGCGGAGCGCGGTGACATCTGGCACGAGGTGCAGTACGTGAACGGGGCGCCGCTGGTGCGGTTGAGCGCGAAGGGTGCGAAGGAGCCGGTGCAGCCGGTGTCGCGGCACCGTCCGGCGCCGTCGAGGGCGGTGGGTGCGGCGCGGCCCGAGGTGGCGGCGCCGTCGGGGCCGGTGGTGCGGCCGGTGCGGCGGGCGCCGGTTCCGACGGGGGCGACGGTGCGGAAGGTGGCGCGGGAGGTGCTGCCGCCGATCGTGGCGCGGGCGATCGTGAAGGCCCGTAGGCGGGCGCGCGGGCGCTAGCCGCTGTACGGGGAGAGAGCCGGGGCGGGCTGCCTTCAGGGGCGGCCCGCCCCGGCTTTCGTGTGCCCCGGCCCCGGTGCCCCCGTACCTGCCTACCGGGGTACCTGTCCCACCAGGACGAACACGTTGGGGCGCAGCAGCATGCCGGCGGGGCGGGGCAGGGGGTGGGAGTAGGTGCGGCGGACGGTGAGGCCGGCGGTGGCGGCGAAGGCGCGCAGCAGGGTGAAGTCGGTGAAGCGGACGGGTGGGGGGCCGGCGCGGTGGCCGGCTTCCTGGGGGGTGATGAGGAGGACACCGCCGCCGGGCCGTACGTAGGGGACGTAGGCGCGGAGGAGTTCTTCGGCCTGTTCGTCGTCGAGGTGCTGGAGGACGTGGGCGGTGAGGAGGGCGTCGAAGGCGCCGGGGCGGGCGTGCGGGCCGGCGAGGAAGGCGTCGGGGGTGTAGGCGGTCAGGCCGCGGGTGCGGCAGCGGGCGACGGCGTCGGGGTCGTGGTCGATGCCGACGCTGCCGGGGGTGCAGCCGGCGAGGGTGTCGCCGTCGCCGCAGCCGATTTCCAGGACGCGGCCGGCGCCGATGCGTCGTAGTTGCCGGCGGTAGGGGGTGTGGGCGGGCAGCAGGCGGGCGAGGCCGGGGCGGGTGGGGTCGGCGGGGAGGCGGGCGGTGGAGGCGGCGGGGGCGGTGCCGGTGGGGCGGGGGGTGCGGAGGGTGCGGGGTTCGCCGGTGGGCGGCTGGGCATCCGGGCTGTCGGTGGGGGCGGGGCTGTCGGTTCGGCCGGGCATCGGGATGCGGTCACCTTCCCTGGGACGCGGCGCGGGGGCGCCGTAACGCTGCGCGACGGGTGTACGGCTTCGGGTCTACGGCATGGGCCGGGGCGGGGTGGCCGCGGCGCGCCGACCCGGTGGGCGGAAGGTCTCGGGGCGGGGCGGTGGGTGCGGGCGGGTGGTGGCGCCGCGGGTGGGGCCGCGGGTGCGGGGCTCACCCTTTCAGCGCAGATCCGGTGACCGTGCCGCCGGTGGTGAGTTGAACGCCCACAAGAAACAGGAAGGGCGTGGTCCGTCTATGAAGCCCCGGCTCACCGTCGTCGTCCCGGTTCCTCGTGGTGCGGGGGCGGAGGGGAATCTGGAGGAGTGCCTGGCGTCGGTGGCGGCGCAGACGCTGGCGGAACTGGATGTGGTGCTGGTGGAGGGCGGGCCCGCGGGTGCGGGCCCGTCCTCTGCTGTGGCGCATGCCGTCGCGGAACGGGATCCGCGGTTCCGGATCGTGCACCTGCCGGGTGGTGGGGTGCCGGGGTGTGGTGCGGCGCGGAACGCCGGTGCCCGGCACGCTTTTCCGCACACCGGTTATCTGGCGTTCCTGGATGCGGACGATGTGCTGCTGCCGCGGGCGTACGAGGATCTGGTGGGGGTGCTGGAGAGGTCGGGGGCGGATCTGGCGACGGGCAATGTGTACCGGCTGGGGGCGGTGGGGCGGAGTCAGTCGGCGCGGCATCCGGCGGGCCGGCAGACGGTGCTGGGGACGCATGTGACGGAGGATCTGTCGCTGCTGGCGGATTCCTTCGCCCGGAACAAGGTGTTCCGCCGGGAGTTCTGGGACCGGCACGGTTTCGCTTTCCCGGAGGGGGAGTTGTGCCTGGACGAGGCGGTGACGGTGCCGGCGCATTTCTTGGCCGGTGCGGTGGACGTGCTGCGGGAGCACGTGTGTTACTGGCGGCTGCCGGAGGGTGCGGCGCGGCACCGGCGGCCGGATCCGCGGGGGGTGCGGGAGCGGTTCGCGGCGGTGGCGGCGATCCGGCGGTTCCTGGGTGAGGCGGCGCGGCCGCAGCTGCAGGCGTACCGGCGGGATTACGACCGGTTCCAGCTGACGGAGGGGCTGGCGGATCTGGTGGCGGCGTTGCCGGGGGCGGCGCCGGAGACCCGGACGGCGTTCCTGGACTGTGCGCGGGATTTCCTGGCGGGGGTGGATCCGCGGGTGTTCCCGGAGCTGCCGGTGGAGTTGCGGATGCGGTGGTATCTGGTGCGGGCGGGGCGGGCGGCGGATCTGCTGACGTTGCTGCGGCACGAGGCGCGGAATCCGGCGGGGTTCGCGGTGGCGGGGCCGCCGTTGCGGCGGCGGGCGGTGGTGCCGGTGAGTCCGCCGCTGGAGCTGCCGCCGGGGGTGACGCGGCTGGGCCGGGAGGACTTCCCGGTGTGTGCGCGGGTGCGGGAGGCGGTGTGGCGGGACGGGGTGCTGGTGCTGCGGGGGCATGCGTACGTGCGGAACGTGGATGCGGCGCACCGGCACACGGTGGGGGTGCGGACGGCGGTGCTGTCGTGCGGGCGGCGGCGGATCGTGCTGCCGCTGCGGACGGTGGCGATGCCGGAGGCGACCGCGGAGTCGGGGCAGGAGCTGCACTGTTACGACTGGTCCGGGTTCGAACTGCGGGTGGATCCGGCGCGGTTGCGGCGGGGCGGGCGGTGGGAGGAGGGGGACTGGTCGGTCGGGCTGGTGCTGGCGTCGGCGAGTGCGGTGCGGGTGGCGTCGCCGTCGGCGCCCGAGGCGGGGTCGGGGGCGGCGCCGGTGGCGGCGGAGGTGGCGGACGAGGGGCCGCGGGGCGTGGTGCGGGTGACGCCGTGGTACGAGGACGGGCGGTTGCGGCTGTCGGTGGCGCGGCGGACGCGGTGGCTGGCGGGGCACCGGTCGGTGGCGGCCGGTGCGCTTCAGGTGTCGGTGCGGGGGCCGGGGCCGGTGCCGTCGGGGCTGCGGCTGACGCATCGGGGGACGGGCACGGTGGTGTCGTTCCCGGCGGGCGCGGAGCCCGCCGAGGGGGGTGGGGTGGCGTTCCGGGTGCTGGCGGAGGCGGTGGCGGCGGCGCGTCCGCCGCGGGACGGGGCGCCGGCGGCGATCCCGCCGGCGCATACGGAGAGCTGGCTGGCGGAGCTGGTGCTGCCGGACGGCGGGACGGACCGGGTGGCGTGTGATCCGGCGCTGGAGCCGGTGGGGTATCCGTTGCCGCACGGCCGGGAGCTGGTGGTGGCGGCTTCGCCGGCGGGGGATCTGGTGCTGCACGACCGGACGCCGCAGCCGTATGCGGACCGGGTGCTGTGGCGGTCGGACGGGACGCTGCTGGTGGCGGGCGGGCTGCCGGCGGCGGCGCCGCACGCGACGGAGCTGGTGCTGAAGCACGGGGAGCATGCGGCGGAGCTGGTGTTCCCGGTGACGCATGACGAGGGCCGGTTCCACGGGCGGCTGCCGCTGGGGGCGTTGCCGTCGCTGGCCGGGCCGGTGCCGCTGCGGGAGGGCGCCTGGTCGCTGCATCTGCGGGAGCGGGGGGCGGTGGGCTCGCCGCTGGACGCGCCGGTGCGGCTGGCGCCGCGGGTGCTGGCGGGGCTGCCGGCGTCGTGCACGGTCCGGGGGAAGCCGCTGGTGGTGGACCGGCACCGGGGGGACGAGGTGCTGGTGGTGGCGGGTCCGGCGGTGCCGGCCGCGGACCGGGGCCCGTACCGGCGGCGGCTGCTGCGGGAGCAGCACTATGTGCTGCACCGTTCGCGTCCGCTGCGGGACACGGTGCTGTACAGCAGTTTCGGTGGCCGGTCGGCCGGGGATTCGCCGCGGGCGGTGCACGAGGAGCTGGTGCGCCGGGGGATGGACGTGGAGCATCTGTGGGCGGTGCGGGACGGGCAGACGGCGGTGCCGGCGACGGCGCGGGCGGTGGTGGTGGGCAGCGCGGAGTGGCACGGGGCGCTGGCGCACAGCCGGTGGGTGGTGACGAACACGCATCTGCCGTGGTGGTTCACGCGGCGCGGCGGTCAGCGGATCGTGCAGACGTGGCACGGTACGCCGTTGAAGCGGATCGGTGCGGATCTGGCGGGGACGCTGTGTGCGGGGCTTGCGCATCTGGCGCCGCGGCCGCGGGTGAGCCGGCAGTGGAGCGTGCTGCTGTCGCCGAACGGGCACAGTACGCAGGTGCTGCGGTCGGCGCTGGGTTTCGCGGGGCGGGTGCTGGAGACGGGGCTGCCGCGGACGGATGTGCTGTTCGCCGCGGACCGGGAGCTGCGGGCGGCGGCGGTGCGGGAGCGGCTGGGGCTGGAGCCGGGCCGGCGGGTGGTGCTGTACGCGCCGACGCCGCGGGACGACGTGGCGTACGACGCGCGGCACCACCGGCTGCCGCTGCCGTTGGACCTGGAGCTGGCGCGGCGGGAGCTGGGCGAGGGGCATGTGCTGCTGGTGCGGGGGCATCCGCTGGTCGCGGACCGGTTGCCGGGGCATCTTGCGCCGTTCGCGGTGGACGTGTCGGCGTATCCGGACGCGATGGAGTTGCTGCTGGTGGCGGATGTGCTGGTGACGGACTATTCGTCGCTGGCGGTGGATTTCGCGAACACGGGCCGGCCGATGCTGTTCCTGACGCCGGACCTGCCGCATTACCGGGACGTGCTGCGCGGGTTCACGCTGGATTTCGAGGCGCGGGTGCCGGGGCCGTTGCTGTCGTCGACGGGTGAGCTGGTCGAGGCGCTGGGTGATCTGGGGGCGGTGGCGAGGGCGAGTGCCGGGGCGTACGCGGATTTCCGGGCGGTGTTCTGTCACCGGGACGACGGCGGTGCGGCGGGGCGGGTCGCGGACGTGATGGAGCGGTGAGGGTTGCCGGTCCGCGGCAAGTGATGGTGCGCGGATCGGCATCGCACGCCATTCGCGTCGTTACAGCATGTGCAGGGGTCCGCGGCGGGCTGTCGGGGCCTTGCGCACCCGAGCCCGGTGCTCTGCCCGGTCACGAGACGGCAATACGGCGGAAAAGCGGGGCGAGGAGTGCAACCGCTCGGCGGGTTTCGCCCTCTGACCCATCGGATATGGGTTCGGATCCCGCTCGCGCCAAGAGATGCTGTCGACACGAAATGTAGATTTAGTGACTGTGAAAGAAGCCCCTGAGCAGCTGCCGGGGCCCACCATCACGCCCTCCGCGCAGGTCAGCATCGTCGTCATCGCGTTCAACGATGCCGGCCATGTCGGTGATGCGGTGCGTTCCGCGCTCGCCCAGGAGGCTCCCGGTGACACGGTCACCGAGGTGATCGCGGTGAACGACGCCTCCACCGACGGCACCGGCGCCGCTCTGGACGAGCTGGCCCGTACCGAGCCGCGGCTGCGGGTGATCCACCGCAGTGAGAACAGCGGTGGCTGCGGCACGCCCCGCAACGAGGGGCTGCAGGCCGCGACGGGCCGGTTCGTGATGTTCCTGGACAGTGATGACGTGCTGCCGCCGGGTGCGGTGCGGGCGCTGCTGTCGGCGGCGCTGCGGTACGACGCGCCGGTGGTGTCGGGCGCGTGCGTGCGGCGGGAGCTGCCGGCGCGGCGGGACGTGCCGTGGCAGCCGGGGCTGTACCGGGAGGCGGCGGTGCACGAGTCGGCCGAGGCCAGTCCGCAGCTGGTGCGGGACACGTTGTGTGTGAACAAGCTGTACGAGCGGGAGTTCCTGGCGAAGCACGCGATCGTGTTCCCGGAGGGCCGGTTCACGTACGAGGACTTCGTGTTCACCGCGCGGGTGCTGGCGGCGGCGCCGCGGATCGCGACGGTGCCGGAGAGTGTCTACGTCTGGCATGTGCGCCGGTCGGCGGCGCGGCAGTCGATCTCCTTGAACCGCAGGGACGTCGCGAACTGGGCGGCGCGGATCGCGGCGCACCGGGCGAGTGTGGAGATCTTCCGGGAGGCGGGGCTGGAGGTGCTGGCGCAGGCGGCGGCCACCAAGTTCCTCGATCATGACTTGCGGATGTACGTGCGGGAGCTGCACACCCGCGGGGCGGACTACCGGGCGGAGTGGTGGCGGCTGACCCGGGAGTACCTGGGGGGTTTCGACGAGGCGGCGCTGCGGGCGGCGCGGGCGCCGGCGCGGTGGCTGGCGCGGGTGGTGCTGGCGTCGCCGGCACCGCGGGACCTGGACCGGATCACGCAGCTGGCGAGCCGTCCGGGGCGGCTGCTGCCGCCGTACGCGGAGGCCGACGGGCGGGCGGTGTGGTCACCGGACCTGCCCGAGGTGGAGCTGGACGCGCTGGGGACGAAGCCGATAGGCCGGCTGCCGGTGACGATCGACGCGGAGCCGTCGGTGGGCGGCCGCAGTGTGCTGCGGCTGCGGGTGCACGATCTGTACGGGCGGCTGGCGGCGGCGGGGCCGGAGAGCATCGACGTGGAGCTGCGGCGACGCCGGGACGACCGGCGGGGCCCGGTGCACACCGCGGCCCTCACCCGGGCCGCCGCGGGCGCGGCGGGCGGTGCGACGGTGTGCTGGACCGCGGAGGTCGTGCTGGATCTGGAGGCGCTGACCGAGCGGGGCGCCGAGGCGGCGGCCGATCCGGAGCCGTGGGACCTGATGGCGCGGGTGAGCTGTGCCGACGGGGCGGGTTTCCGGGCCGCGCTGCGGGCCACCGGGCCGGGTCTGCGGCGGCGGGTGCTGCCGAACCGGCGGCATGCGGTGCTGCTGGTGCAGCCGTATGCGACGACGGGTGGTGCGCTGTCGCTGCGGGTGGCGTCGGGGCTGCGCAGCGTCTGGCGGATCGCGGCGCGCCGGCTGCGCCGCTGACCTTGTCGCCGTCCGCCGGCCGTTGTCCGTTGTCCGTGTGCTTTCCCCTCCTAGGATGGGCGTCATGTCTTACTTGATCACGGGTGGTGCCGGTTACATCGGCTCCCATGTCGTACGGGCCCTGCGGCAGGCGGGCGAGCGGGTCGTGGTGCTCGACGACCTGACGACGGGCGTGGCCGCCCGGATCCCCGAGGGCGTGCCGCTGGTCGTGGGTTCCACGCTGAACCGTGCGCTGCTGGATGCGGCGATTGCGGAGCACGGGGTGACCGATGTGGTGCATCTGGCGGCGAAGAAGCAGGTCGGCGAGTCCGTCGAGATGCCGCTGCTGTACTACCGGGAGAACGTGCACGGGCTGCAGACGCTGCTGGAGGCGATGGCGGCGGGCGGGGTGGGCCGGCTGGTGTTCTCGTCGTCGGCGGCGGTCTACGGCATGCCGGACGTGGAGCTGGTGACCGAGGACACGCCGTGTGTGCCGATCAACCCGTACGGGGAGACGAAGCTGGTCGGGGAGTGGATGGCGCGGGCGGTGGGGAAGGCGCACGGCATTTCCACGGCCTGTCTGCGGTACTTCAACGTGGCCGGTGCGGCCGCCCCGGAGCTGGCCGACACGGGGGTCTTCAACATCGTGCCGATGGTGTTCGAGCGGCTGACGGCGGGTGCCGCGCCGCGGATCTTCGGTGACGACTACGACACGCCGGACGGCACCTGCATCCGCGACTACATCCATGTCGCCGATCTCGCCGATGCGCATGTGGCGGCGGCCCGGAAGCTGGCCGGGCCGGGTCCGGTGCGGGACCTGACGTTGAACATCGGGCGCGGCGAGGGTGTTTCGGTGCGCGAGATGATCCATCTGATCGCGGAGGTCACCGGCCACGAGGGGGTGGCGCCCGAGGTGACGCCGCGCCGGCCGGGTGACCCGGCGCGGGTGGTGGCGGCCGCCGACCGGATCGCCGCGGAGCTGGGCTGGAAGGCCCGGCACGACGTGCGGGACATGGTCACGTCGGCGTGGGCGGGCTGGCGGCACCACCACCCGGAGGCCTGATCCGCCGCCGGGCGTGACCCGCGGCCGGCCGGCGTGGCCCACGGCCGGCCGGCGGGTCCCGGCTCGGCGCGGGCCCGGCTCGGCGCGGGCCCGGCTCGGCGGGCGGTCAGCGGGTGGTCAGCGGGTACGACGTCCGCCCGGACGCCTCGTCGATCTCGTCGTGGGCCTTGGTCAGCAGTTTCATCGCCAGGTCGTTGAGCGCCCTGGCCCCGGCGACCTCCTCGCCGACCCGCGGCTGGTTGGAGTCGGCGGGGTGGCGGCTGGCGTACCCGTGGGACCGGACCTCGGTGCCGTCCGGGAGCCGCACGAGGGCGGCCGCGCGCGTGCGGTGGTTGTCCTCCTCGAATTCCATCTCGACGTGCCATCCGACAGCTGTCTGCAGCATCACCATCACCTCCGGAACCGCTCCTACCAGAGTGCTCCCGCCGGGCGGCCCCCGCACGGTGTGGCGGCTCATCCCGGGGCGGTCAGCCGCAGGTGGAGATGGCCGTGCGGGTCGGAGAGGAACAGCGCGGCGGTGGCCGGGCCGGGCGGCACGGGGCGCGGGGCGAGGTCGGCGGCGGACGGGGTGGTCTCCGGGACGAGCCAGGCCGCGCGGTGCACGGCGGGGCCCCGGTCGCCGTCGGTGGTGGTGCCGCGGCCGGTGACATCGATCTTGAGGCCCCAGAGGCCGTCGCCGAGGGGCGCGCCGCCGGCCGCGGTGGCCGGGTCGAGTGCCGCCCGCCAGTGGCCGTCCGCGTAGTGGGCGGGGAGGCGGTGGGTGGCGCCGGCGCGGTGCAGGACGAGGGTGACCGCGGTGGTGTCGAGGTGCGGCAGGGCGGCGGTGCCGGTCAGGTGGAGGACGGTGCCGGTCCAGTGGCAGCCGGTCAGCCGCTGGCGCAGCACGACGCGGTCGGTGAGGTCGTAGGCGGCGTCGGGCAGCGGGTGGTGCGGGTCGCGGAAGTACGGGTAGCGGGCGTGGATCCGGCCGTCGGGGTCGACCTCGGTGGGGACCGGCCCGGTGTCGGCGCGGACGACGGCGGTCAGGGCGTCGTCGAGGCCGGCGTCGAGGCAGTGGGCGCGCAGCCGGAGGCGGGGCGGCAGGGCGGCGCGTATCCGGTCGGTGAGGTGGCGGCGGACGAGCGGGCGGGCGGCGGCCGTCATGCGGCGGCGGCCGGCGGGGGTGCGGGCGAGGTAGGCCGGGCCGAAGGGCATGAGGATCTCACCGTGGAAGTGACGGGTCATCAGTTTGTCGCGGTCGGGGCCGGGCGGGACCTCGGCGGCGACGGTGTCGAGGACGCCGCCGATGTAGTGGAGGTAGTCGGGCCAGTCGACGTCCTGGCGGCTGGCGTTGGAGTCGTCGGCGCGGCCGTGGAGGTAGTAGCAGTCGTAGTCGGCGAGGACGGAGACGGTGCGGGCGCGCAGCAGTGCGGCGATGCCGAAGGGGAGGTCCTCGCCGAGCAGGCGGCCCTCGACGAAGCGCAGGTGGTGGGTTTCGAGGAAGGCGCGGCGGAAGAGTTTGTAGGCGGCGAGGGACCAGTAGACGGGCGAGTCGAAGACCGAGACGGCGGGGCTGGTGGTGCGCAGGTCGACGGGGGCGGCGCGGCCGTCGGCGCCGACGATGCGGCCGTAGACGATGTCGGAGCCGTGGGTCTGGGCCATGCGGGTGAGGCGGTCGAGGGCTTCGGGGCCGAGGTGGTCGTCGGAGTCGAGGAAGAAGACGTAGTCGCCCCTCGCCCGGGCGAGGCCGGTGTTGCGGGGTTTGCCGGGGCCGCCGGAGGGGGGCTGGCGGACGACGGTGAGGCGGGGGTTGCGGCGGGCGGTGTCGGTGAGCCGGTCGGCGCTGCCGTCGGTGGAGCCGTCGTCGACGGCGATGATCTCGATGCGGTGCGGGTCGAGGGTCTGGGCGAAGACGGAGCGGAGGCAGCGGTCGAGGTAGGGCAGCGTGTTGTGGACCGGCACGATCACCGAGACGGCCGGGGCGGTGCGGGTCATCGGTGTGGTGCGGGGGTTGTCCTCGGTGCCCCTCGGCATACGCAGCACTCCAGCGAGGCAAAACAGACTATTAAGACATATAACGTTGACTGAACGTTCGCCGACCGTGGAGGAGTGCCGGTGGCCCCGACGCCCGCCACCCCCCAAGAGGCGGTCCGGCCCCGGGAGGTTGCCCGGCCGCTGCCCGGAGCGGACCGCCCGGCGGCGGACCGGCCGCCACGGCGGTGGACCGCCCCCTGCACGGCGGCGGCGCTGTCCACGGTGGCGTACTGCCTGGGGCTGGCCCTGTACGGCAGTTACCCGTTCGGGCCGCGCTCGCGCGCCGTCAACGACCTCGGCAATCAGTTCGTGCCCTTCCACGCCCGGCTGTGGGACCTGCTGCACCAAGGGGCCACCGGCGATCTGTTCTTCAACTGGAGCAGCGGGTACGGGGTGCCGTTCCTCGCGGACTTCGTCACGTATCTGATGAACCCGTTCTCGCTGCTCGTCGGGCTCTTCCCGCGCGAGCTGGCCGATCTGCCGGTCTTCCTGGTCACGCTGTGCAGCATCGGCCTGGCCGCCGCCCTGATGACCGTCCTCCTCGGCCGGCTGCACCCGGGCTCCGGGACGCTGCGGGCGCTTCTGTCGGTGGGCTACGCGCTGTGCGCCTGGGTGCTGAACGACGGTGCCGCGGACCCGATGTGGATGTGGGGGCCGGTGGCGCTGCCGCTGCTGGGGATCGCCGCCGACTGGTGCCTGCGGCGCACCCGCTGGGTGGCCGCGGCGCTGCTGGTCGCCCTGGCCTGGGCGGGCAACTTCTACACGGCGGCGATGGCGACCCTGGCGACCGGGCTGGTGCTGGCGGTGCGGCTGGCCACGGCGGCCGGGATGCCGCCGGGCGCGCGGCTGCGGGCGGCCGGCCGGGCGGTGACGGCGGCGCTGACCGGCATCGGGCTCGCGGCGCCCGTCCTGACCGTCACCCTCCGGGCCAGCCAGACGGCCCAGCCCGCTCCCCCGGTCTCCTACGAGGAGCGGCCCACCGTGCTGTACCAGCTGGCACAGCTGCTGCCCGGCGGCCACGGCGGGGTGCCCACGCCCAACATCTTCATCGGCATGCCGGGGCTGCTGCTGGTCGCCGCCTTCCCGTTCGTCCGGGCGGTGCCGGTGCGGGCCCGGACCGCCTGGTACGCGCTGGCGCTGGGGGTGGCCGCCTCGTTCGTCTGGAAGCCGACGATCCTGCTGTGGCACGGGCTGGCGCTGCCCAACGGCAGTCCGTACCGGGCCGCGTTCGTGCTCAGCGGGATCCTGGTGATGATCTCCTGGCTGGCGCTGGCGCACCGGCCCCGGCCCGGCGAACTGGCCGCCGGCGGGGCGCTGGTGGCGCTGCTGGCGTGGGCGTGCCGGGACCAGGGCACGGTCGGTGCGGCCACCTGGCTGCTGGTGGCCGGCGGCGGCACCGCGGCCCTGGCGGCGCTGGTCGCGCTGGCGGTGCCGGCGGCGCGGCCCGCGGTCGGCGCCCGGACCGGGCCGCGGACCGCACTCACCGCCGCGCTGGCCGGCACGGTGCTGCTCACCTCGGCGTACACGGTGTTCTCGGTGACGGCCGTACGGGGCAAGATCGCCTGGTTCCGGCCCAAGATCACCATGACCCGGGGGTCCCTGGCGGCCCGCGCCGGGCTCGCCGCACGCGACGACTGGCCGCGCTCGCGCACCGATCCGGGGCCGCACGAGTTCGCCAACAACGACCCGCTGCTGCTCGGCGGCGAGGGCGGCGCCTACTACAGCAGCTACGTGCCCGCGGCCACCGCCCGCGCCCTCGCCGGGCTGGGCGCCGGCTGGTACATGAAGGGCCGTCACACCCTCAGCTTCGAGGACCCGGTGGGCCGGGCCCTGATGGGCGTCAGCAGCTCGCTGTTGCCCGCCCCGCAGGACCCCCGAGGCGCCTTCACCGTGGACCGCGCCCGCCCGGCGCCGGCCCCGCTGCTGACCGTACGCAGCCGCCTGGCGGCCCCGCCCCGCGGCGCGGAGAGCGTGTTCGCGCGCCAGGAACGGGTGCTGGGCACGCCGGTCTACGAGGTGCCGGAGCTGACGCCCACCGCGGGCACCGCGCCGGTGCGCGGGCGCGGCGGCTGGCTGCTGCCGCCGTCCGCGCTGCCCGCCGCGGCCGCCCCGCTGGCCGGCCCGAACGGCGCGGGCACCACCTTCACCGCCCGCTGCACCCCCGGCGGCACCGTCGTCTGGTACGCGCCCTGGTTCTGGGGCCAGGTCAGCGGGCTGGGCACCCGCACCAAGGGCATCGGCCGGGCGGACACCACCGCCAACCCGGTGCGGGTGCTGGGGCGGGTGCCGGACGACGGGACGGTCGCGGTGCGGTTCATCGGCCGGGGCCGCCAGTGGCTGCCCGCGCGCCCGCTGGGCTGTCTGCCGCCGGGCGCGCTGGACCGGGCGGTGCGCGCGCTGCGCGGGCCGGTGGCGCTGTCCGCCGGCGGGCACCGGCTGACGGCCCGGCTGCCGCGCGGCAGCCGGGGGCACGCGGTGCTGGCGCTGCCGGCCGTCCGGGGGTGGGGCTGTGCGGTGGACGGCGGGCCGCGGCGCGCGCCGGTGTCGTACGGCGGGCTGCTGACGGTTCCGCTGCGGCCCGGCGCGACCCGGCTGACCTGCACCTACGTGCCGCCGGGCCTGAGTGCGGGGCTGGCCGCGAGCGGGGCGGCGGGGTTGGCGGCCGGGGCGGTGGCGGTGGGGGGTCAGCTACGGGGCCGCGGCCGGTCCCGGCGTCGCACCACCAAGGAGACCCGCGGATGAAGCTCTCCATCGTCGTCCCCTGCTACAACGAGGAGGCCGTACTGGCCCGCTTCGACGAGGCGGTCCGGGCGGTCCTCGCCCGCCTCGGCGTCGCCCACGAGCTGTGCTACGTCGACGACGGCAGCACCGACGGCACCCTGGCCCGGCTGCGCGGCCTGGCCCAGCAGCACCGGGGCACCACCCGCTACCTGTCGTTCAGCCGCAACTTCGGCAAGGAGCCCGCGATGCTGGCCGGTCTGCGGGCGGCCACCGGCGACGCGGTGATCCTCATGGACGCCGACCTGCAGCACCCCCCGGACCTCATCGAGAAGATGCTCGACCTCTACCAGCTGGGCCACGACCAGGTCGTCGCGCGGCGCAGCCGGGACGGTGAGCGGCGGCTGCGGTCCGCGCTGAGCCGCTGCTACTACCGGGTCGTCAACACCTGGGTGGACGTCGAACTCGCCGACGGCGTCGGGGACTTCCGGCTGCTGTCGCGCAAGGCGGTGGACGCGATGCTGGCGCTGCCGGAGTACAACCGCTTCTCCAAGGGCCTGTTCTCCTGGATCGGCTTCGACACCGTCACCTTCGACTACCGCAACGCGGTACGGGAGGCCGGCGAGACCAAATGGCGGCTCGGCGCACTGGTCAACTACGGCATCGACGGGATGCTCTCCTTCAACAGCCGGCCGCTGCGGCTGGCCATCTACGCCGGCCTCGGCCTCGCCGGGCTCGCCGGGCTGTACACCCTGTGGATCGTCGCGGCGGCCGTCGTCGGCGGGGTCACCGCGCCCGGCTATGTGACGCTGGTGGCGATCATCGTGGGCCTGGGCGGGCTGCAGATGGTGATGCTCGGGCTGATCGGCGAGTACATCGGCCGGATCTACCACGAGGCCAAGCGGCGCCCGCACTACCTGGTCAAGGAGGGCAACGCCGCCGAGGCCGCGCTGAGCGCCGCCGCCGGGCCCGCGGACGCCGCCACCGCCGGGTCGCAGGCCGGCTGATGGCCGGCCGGTGCGCGCCCGGGCGCTTCGCCCAGCCGGTGCGCTTCGCCGCCGTCGGCGGGGTCAACACCGCGACGTTCTACGCCTGTTACCTGCCGCTGCACCGCCTGCTGCCGTACTTCGCCGCCTACAGCCTCGCGTTCGCGCTGAGCATGGCCGGCTCGTTCCTGCTCAACACCTACTTCACCTACCGCACCCGCCCGACCTGGAAGAAGTTCGCGCTGTTCCCGCTGACCCAGGTCACCAACTACGGCATGCAGAGCGCCGGGCTGGTGGCGCTGGTCGGCTGGTGCGGGATGAACAGCACGCTGGCGCCGCTGGCCGCCGCCGCCTTCGCGCTGCCGGCCGGCTATCTGGTCACGCGGCGGATCCTGCGGCCGCCCGCCCGGACCGGCGCGACAGCCGACGCGACAGCCCACGCCGCATCCGGCCCGGCAACCGGCCCCGCGCGGGACGCCGCCGGTCAGGCCGGGGCCGCGCCGGTCCGCTCCGGCGATCCGGCCTGAGGCCGCCAGGCGCCGAACAGCGCGGTCTGCCCCACCGAGGTCTGCCGGGCCGCGTAGAGCCGGCCGTCGGTGCCCAGCGCGACCACCACCGCCCGCCCGGCGGCGTCCTGCGCGACGCCGGCCGCCGCGGAGTGCGAGACCCGGCCCGGCTGCCAGGGCTTGGGGGCGTCCTGGGCCATCGCCGTCCGCACCTCCCCTGTGTCGTCCCGGGCCGCGAGCACCATCCGGTCGCCGCTGCCCACCGGGGCCGCCGCCACCCGCCCGTAGCCGCCGACCGGCGCGCACTGCGCCGCCACCCGCCAGCCGCCGATCCGCCGGTGCCGCTCGGCGATCAGCACCTGCGCGGTGACCGAGCGGCGGTAGACGGCCCGCACCACGCCGTCGGCCAGCGGGACGAGACTGACCGGGCCGCCCGGCTGCGGCAGCCCGGTGGCCGCGGCCGGCCGCGGTATCTGCCCGGCCTCCTTCGACACCCAGTGCGCCACCGTCCCGATGCCCGGCGCGACCACGTGGATCAGCCCGTCGGAGTCCACACAGGCGTCCAGCCCGTCGACGACCTGCGGGGACGCCTTCAGGGTGCTGACCGTGCCCTCCAGCCGCTCCCACGGCGTGAAGCCCGTGCCGCCCGGGCCCGCGCGGTGCGCGACGTTGCCGTCCCAGGTGCGGACGAAGACGTGCACCGTGCCGTCCGGGGCGGCCACCGCCGCCGGGAAGCCGATCTCCAGCGAACGCTCCGGGTCCGGGTCCGGCGAGCCCAGCGACTCCCAGCGGCCGAACAGCGGCGTACCGTCCGCGGCGGTGCCGCGCTGGGCCGCGGTCATCAGCTCGCGGCGGTGCACGGCGGTACGGCCCGGCAGCACGGTGCGCGAGGCGAACAGCTGCAGCGGCCCGTCGGGGCGCCGCACCGCGTGGATCTGCCCCTGCAGCATGGTGCCGCCGGCCGGCACCGGCGCCCCGAACCGGCCGCTGCCGGGGCGGGTCTCGGTCCAGCAGTACGCGGTGCCGCCGAGCACCGCGAAGGCCACCAGCCGGCCGTCCTGCGCGGGCCGGAGCCAGGCGTTGGAGCCGGGGGCGCGCAGCCGGGTGGAGCGGGTCCAGTTGCGGGAGCCGCCGTCCAGCGCCGAGCCGCCGACCTTGCGGTCGCCGCAGCCGGCCGGGTCGCCGCAGCGGCGGTGGTCGGCCCAGCCGTACACCGACAGCAGCCGGGCCTTGCGCCGGGCGGCCTTCGGGTCGACGTCGTTGGGCAGCGCGTCCGCCTCGTAGCCGAGGTAGTTCTCCACGATGGGCGGGCGGCCGCCGCGCGGCCGGTAGGCGGCCAGCGCGGCCTGCGCGAAGTAGGCGGAGGCGGTGTGGTCCTGGTGGTCGTAGTAGCGCAGCCCGGCCAGCCGGGGGTCGCGGTCCGGGCCGGCCGGCGGCCGTTTGCGGGAGTGCACCGCGTTGGGGTCCAGGGTGCGCACCACCGTGGGGCGGGCCCGGTCGAGCACCGCCACCAGGGCCGCGACGACCTGCTCGCGGCGGTAGAGGAACTGGTGCCGTACGGGTGAGCCGGCCGGGCGCAGCGTGGGCAGGAAGGGCGTGGCGCCGAGCCACAGGCCGCGCAGGCTGGTGGCGCGGGCCTGCCAGACGGCCCGGGCCTCCACCAGCTCCAGGAACAGCAGCTGTTGGTGCGGGGCGGCCTGGAGGGTGTGGAGTTCGGCCTGGAAGTCGGGGAGCAGGGATATCGCGGTCAGGTGCCAGGGCGCGGCGGGGTCGCCGAGGGCCATCTCGGCGTGCGCGGCGCGCAGCCCGTTGGTGCGGGCCCGGGCGAAGGCGGGCCGGTTCCTGGGAACCCGGTCGGCGTACGCGGCGTGCCTGCTGACGTTGTGTCCGTCGGACTCGCCGCCGGTGAGGCAGACGGTGACCGAGCGGGCCCCGGCGCGGACGGCCTGCTCCAGGTCGGGGTTCATGAAGTACAGGCCGTCGTCCGGATGGGCGATGACGTGCAGGAACGACTGGTCCGCCGGGTCGACCAGGGGCGGCCCGGAGCCGGCCGGTTCGCCCGTCGGGGGGCCCTCGTCGGCGAGGTGGGCCCAGACGCCGGTGCCGGCCGCCGCGGCGAGCAGCCCGCCGCCGGTGAGCTGGAGCAGCCGGCGGCGGGTGACACGGGGCGGGCGCGTCGGTGACACGTCCTCAGTATTCGGCGCCCCGGGGTCTTCCGCGCGTCCCGCTCGTCCGGAAGCGGTGCCCGGGCGGCATTCGACCCGTCCGAAAATTCGCCACTTACCCCCATCCGTGATGAGCGCCACAGAACTTTCAGGTTACGAACAACAACCTTTTCGGGTGAACAGCGGTCAGGAGGGCTGACAATGCAAGGAACCCCTTTGGGGCTTTTTTGCGTTCTGTACTCAGCTCGTCACGAGGAGTAAGCACCGCATGTCCGAGACAGTCCTCGACCCCGTCGTACCCCGCTTCAGCATCATCGTGCCCGTGTTCAGAGTGCAGGGCTTCCTGCGCGAGTGCATGGATTCGGTGCTGGCGCAGGACTTCACGGACTTCGAGGTGATCGCCGTCGACGACTGCTCACCCGACCGCAGCGGCGCCATCCTCGACGAGTACGCCGCCCGCGACGAGCGGGTGCAGGTCCTGCACCTGCCGGAGAACGTGGGCCTCGGCCTGGCCCGCAACGCCGGCCTGGAGAAGATCCGCGGCGAGTACGTCCTCTTCCTGGACAGCGACGACACCCTCACGCCGGGCGCGCTCGGTGCGCTGGCGGAGCGGCTGGACGCCACCGGCAGCCCGGAGATCCTGATCTTCGACTACGCCCGGACCTACTGGGACGGCTCGGTCCGCCGCAACCTCCTCGCCGACCGGCTCGACGAGTCCGGCGCCCCGAGCTTCACCCTCGCCGAGCGCCCCGAGATCCTCGATCTGCTGCAGATCGTCTGGAACAAGGCCTACCGCCGCGACTTCGTCGAGGAGCACGGCTTCACCTTCCCGGTCGGCTACTACGAGGACGCCCCCTGGACGTTCTGCACGCTGATCACCGCGAAGTCCATCGCGGTCCTCGACCGGGTCTGCCTGCACTACCGCCAGCGCCGGCAGGGCGGCAACATCCTGCGCACCACCAGCCGCAAGCACTTCGACGTCTTCGACCAGTACGAGCGGGTCTTCGGCTACCTCGACGCCCACCCGGAGCTGTCGCGCTGGCGCCCGCACATGTTCCGCAAGATGATCGACCACTACCTGACGGTCCTGGACAAGCCGGGCCGGCTGCCGCAGAACGCCACCGCCGAATTCTTCCACCGCGCCGCCCGCGACTACCGCCGGCGGCTGCCGGCCGGCTTCGTCCGCCCCGGCGGGGTGGCCGGCGGCAAGTACGCGCTGCTCGCCAAGGACGCCTATCCGGCGCTGGCCGGCCTCAAGGTCGCCGGCAAGGTGCAGCGCACGGTCCGCAAGCACGCCGGCAAGAAGGTCCGCCAGGCCAAGAAGAAGGCCATGGACCTGCGCTACCAGGCCCTGCTGCGGCAGCCGCTGGACGAGAACCTCGCGGTCTACTCCGCGTACTGGAACCGGCTGCCGGCCTGCAACCCGCTGGCGATCTACGAGAAGGCCAAAGAGCTCGCCCCGCACGTCCACGGCGTGTGGGTGGTCAAGCAGCAGCTGGCCGACTCCGGCGAGATACCGGCCGGCGTCGACCACGTCGTGCTGAACTCGCCGCGCTACTGGGAGGTCATGGCCCGCGCCAAGTACCTCGTCAACAACGTGAACTTCGCGGACGGCGTGGTCAAGCGCGAGGGCCAGGTGCACCTCCAGACCCACCACGGCACCCCGCTGAAGTCGATGGGCATCGATCAGAAGCGCTACCCGGCCGCCGCCAAGGGCATGAGCTTCCGCAAGCTGCTGGCCCGCGCCGACCGCTGGGACTACTCGCTCTCCTCCAACCAGCACACCACCGAGCAGTGGGAGCGGGTCTACCCCTGCAACTTCGAGTCGCTGGACGCCGGTTACCCCCGCAACGACGTCTACTACCGGGCGAGCGCCCAGGACGTCCTGGACATCCGCGAGCGCCTGGGCGTCGCCCCCGGCAAGACCGCGATCCTGTACGCGCCGACCATGCGCGACTACCAGGTCGGCTACGTGCCGCGGCTGGACCTGGAGAAGATCTCCCGCGAGCTCGGCGAGGACTTCGTCCTGCTGGTGCGCACCCACTACTTCTACGACCAGGACGCCCGCCTCCAGGAGCTCCAGGAGCGCGGCGCGATCATCGACGTCTCCGGCCACCCGGTCGTCGAGGAACTGTGCCTGGCCGCCGACGCCCTGGTCACCGACTACTCGTCGATCATGTTCGACTACGCCAACCTCGACCGGCCGATCGTCAACTACACCGACGACTGGGACACCTACGTCCGCTCCCGCGGTGTCACCTTCGACCTGCTGTCGGGCAGGCCGGGCGACACCCCGGGCGTGCTCGCCACCACCGAGGACGAGCTGATCGACGCCTTCCGCAGCGGCCGCTGGGACGACGAGCGGGCCACCGAGCTGCGCGCCGCGTTCCGCGCACGGTTCTGCCAGTGGGACGACGGGCACGCCGCCGAGCGCGTGGTCCGCCGGGTCTTCCTCGGCCAGGAAACGACCCCCGAGCCGCTGCCGCAGGAGGAGCGCACCGTGGCCCCGGCCCCCCGCACCGCAGCCGCCGCGGCCGGCCTGATCAAGCTCCCGGCCCCGCGCGCCGCGGCGGACGACGCCGGAGTGACGGGGGCCGCCGCCTCGGGCACATCGGGCTCCTCGGGCGTCGAGCTGGCGGGCTGAGCCCCCACGGAGACACCCGCATAAGAACGCACGCGCACTGCCCCCGGCCGGGCTTCCGGCCGGGGGCAGTGCGCGTGCGTCGCGTGCGGACCGCGCCTTGTTGCGCGGGCCGCGCCGTGCCGCGTATGGACCGCGCCCTGTCGCGTGCGGACCGCGCCGCGTCGCGTGCGGACCGCGCCGCGTCGCGTGCGGACCGCGCCGCGTCGCGTGCGGACCGCGCCGCGTCGCGTGCAGGCGCCGGAATACCGCCCCGCTCCGCACGGTTGTGGACCCGCAGGGGGCCCTCGCGACCCCTACGGGATCCGTTCGAACCTTCCCTAGATGAATGAGTCCTATGTTCATGCTGGCCGCGACCATGGCGAAGGGCGCCCGTTGGCTCGTGTGTGACGACAAACCTGGACGCCCTTCTG
>NZ_JBIDAJ010000038.1:0-69025 GCF_043202395.1 Streptomyces sp. NPDC048197 | reverse complement strand
CAGCAGTCCCAAACACCGGCCCCGGAGGCCCGTCACCGCACCCGACACCCACCCAGCCCGCCGCAGGCGCAACGGCGAGACCACCCGCGGCGGGACGGCCAACTACGTGCGGGGCGCCGCAAAGCGCAACGGCGAGCAACCCCCACGGCGGGACAGACAGCTACGTGGGAGGCGCCCCAAAGCGCACAACGGCGAGGTACCAGTACGGCGCTGCAGCCGAGTACGTGGGCTATTGAAGGACCAGCTCCCGCAGGACGTCCTCCATCGTGACCAGGCCGGCCAGGCGGCCGTCGTCGCCGATGACGGCCGCTAGGTGGGTGCGGGAGCCCCGCATGGCGGTCAGGACGTCGTCCAGCGGGGTGGCGGCGCGGACCCGGGCGATGGGGCGGAGGGCCGAGACGGGGAACGGCACGTTGCGCGGGGCGGCGTCCAGCGCGTCCTTGACGTGGAGGTAGCCGAGGATGCGGCGGGTGTCGTCGAGGACCGGGAAGCGGGAGAAGCCGGATTCCGCGGCCAGCTGTTCCAGCTCCTCGGCGGTGGTGTCCATGCGGGCCGAGACCACCTTCTCGGCCGGGAGGATCACGTCCCGGACGGGTCGGCGGCCCAGTTCCAGGGCGTCCCGGAGGCGTTCCTGGGCCCGTTCGTCGAGGAGTCCGGCCTCCCGGGAGTCCTGGACCATCCGCGCCAGTTGGGCGTCCGAGAACGTCGCGGCCACCTCGTTCCTGGTCTCCACGCGCAGCAGCTTGAGCAGCACGTTGGCGAACGTGTTGACCGTGAAGATCACCGGACGCAGTGCCCGGGTCAGCGCGACCAGCGGCGGCCCGAGGGCGAGCGCGGTGCGTACCGGCTCGGCCAGGGCCACGTTCTTCGGCACCATCTCGCCGAACAGCATGTGCAGGTACGTGGCCAGGGCCAGGGCGATCACGAACGAGATCGGGTGGACCAGCGCGTGCGAGATGCCTACCGCGTGGAAGACCGGTTCCAGCAGGTGCGCGATGGCCGGTTCGGCGACCGCGCCCAGGACCAGGGTGCACAGGGTGATCCCGAGCTGGGCGGCGGCCAGCAGTGCCGACACGTGGGAGAGCCCCCACAGCACGCTGGTCGCCCGCCGGTCCCCGCGTTCGGCGTACGGCTCGATCTGGCTGCGGCGCACCGAGATCAGCGCGAACTCGGCGCCGACGAAGAAGGCGTTGACGACCAGCGTCAGCAGGCCCACGAACAGCTGGAGCGCGGTCATCGGGCGGCCTCCGTCCCCTCGTCGGTGCCCGGCAGCGGGGCGTGCAGCAGCACCCGCGCCGCGCGGTGGCCGGAGGCGTCCAGGACGTCCATGGTCCAGCCGGCCACTTCCAGGTGGTCACCGGCGACCGGTATCCGGCCGAGCTCGGTGGCGATCAGTCCGGCCAGCGTCTCGTACGGGCCTTCCGGGACCCGCAGGCCGATGCGTTCCAGCTGGTCGGTGCGGGCGCCGCCGTCGGCCTGGTAGGCGGCGCGGCCCTCGGCGTCGGAGCCGGCCGGGGCCAGGTCGGGGGTCTCCAGCGGGTCGTGCTCGTCGCGTACCTCGCCGACGACCTCCTCGACGATGTCCTCCAGCGTCACGACGCCGGCGGTGCCGCCGTACTCGTCGATGACCACGGCCATGGTGCGCCGGCCGGACAGCCGGTCCAGCAGCCGGTCCACGGTCAGCGTCGCCGGCACCAGCAGCGGTTCGCGCAGCAGCTCGGAGACGGGGTGGCGCAGCCGGCGCTCGGCCGGGACGGTCAGCACGTCCTTGATGTGCGCCACGCCGACCACGCTGTCCAGGCTGCCGCGGTAGACCGGGAAGCGGGACAGTCCGGTCGCCCGGGTCGCGTTGGCGATGTCCTCGGCGGTGGACTGGACCTCCAGCGCCACCACCTGGACCCGCGGGGTCATGACGTTCTCCGCGGTCAGATCGGCGAGGTTGAGGGTCCGGACGAACAGCTCGGCGGTGTCCGCCTCCAGTGCGCCCTCCTTGGCCGAGTGCCGGGCCAGTGCGACCAGCTCCTGCGGGCCGCGGGCCGAGGCCAGCTCCTCGGCGGGCTCCAGGCCCATCCGGCGGACGGTGCGGTTGGCGGTGTTGTTGAGGTGCCGGATGAACGGCTTGAAGGCGGCGCTGAAGCCGCGCTGGGCGGTGGCGACCTTCTTGGCGATGCTCAGCGGGTGGGAGATGGCCCAGTTCTTGGGGACCAGCTCGCCGACCACCATCAGGACGACCGTGGAGATCGCGGTGCCGAGGACCAGCGCCACCGACTCCGCCACCCCGTGCGACAGCCCCACGGCGCCCAGCGGGCCGGCCAGCAGGGTGGCGATGGCCGGCTTGGACAGCATGCCGATGACCAGGCCGGTGACGGTGATGCCGAGCTGGGCACCGGAGAGCTGGAAGGTCAGGCCGCGGACCGCCTTCAGCGCGCTGTCCGCCCCGCGCTCGCCGCGCTCGGCGGCGCGTTCGAGGTCGCTGCGCTCGACGGTCGTCAGCGAGAACTCGGCCGCCACGAAGACACCACAGGCGAGGGTCAGGAGGAGCGCCACGCCCAGGAAGAGCAGGTCGGTCATCGGGTCACCTCCGTCCCATGCTGGTACAGGACGGGGAGGTTCGCGCATCGTCGCCGGGATGCTCGACTACTGGGAGGCTCGCCCATGGCTGGACGCTCACACACCTTTCGCTCGTGGCCGGGAAGGACCATGGTAAAGGATCGGCAAAATGGTGTGTGTGGGGAGAGCCCGCCCCGAGGGTGTCAGGACGGGCTCCGGGGCTGGGTCGATGCGGTGCCGGCCGCGCTCAGGCCAGCGGCTTCGTCCAGCGGCGCCACTGCTCCTCGCGCTGGTAGCCCGCCGCCGCCCAGGCGTGCTGGGCCCGCTCGTTCGCCTGCAGCACCATGGCGTCCCCGCGCCGCCCGCCCAGCTTCACGAAGCGCTCCTCGGCCGCCGCCAGCAGCGCCTTCGAGATGCCCCGCCGGCGGTGGGACGGATGCACGGCGAGCCGGTACAGCGAGGCCCGCCAGCCGTCCCAGCCGGCGATCACCGTGCCGATCAGCGTGCCCTGCGACTCGGCCAGGAGCAGCGCCTCCGGGTCGCGCGCGATGAGGCGCCGCACCCCCTCCACGTCGTCGCTGATGCTCGTGCCCTCGGCGGCCGCCGTCCAGAAGCCGAGCACCGTCTCGGCGTCGGAGGGAACGGCCGGCCGGATGTCCATGTCGGTCATGCGGCCGAGCCAAGCAGCCGCTGCCCCCGGCCCGCCACCACATTTCCGCACCCCGGGACGGTCAGCTGCCGCGCAGCTCCGCCAGCACCGGAGCGAACTCCTCCAGCGCGGAATCCAGGACGGTGAGGTACGAGAACCCGAACCGCTCGCGGTGCTCCCGCAGCTGCTCGGCCATCTGCCGCGGGGTGCCGATCAGCAGGGTCGGCACCTCCAGCGCCTGCTCCTCGTCCAGCCCGATGCCGCGGTCCGCGACCTCCCGGGCGACCGCCCGCCGGTCGTTGGTGTTCCGCACCTGCTGGATCAGGAGGTTGCGTTCGGCCGGCTCCGGGCGGCCGGCCGCGTACCCCTCGTAGCGGGCCACGGACGCCGCCAGTTCGTCCGCGGGCATCAGCTCCAGGGTGCCCTCCGGCCTGCCGGGTGCCTGGCGGCCGCCGGTGAACGCCGCGATCTCGGCGTGTTCGGCCGCCAGCCGCAGCATCCGCGGACCGTTCCCGCCGATCAGCAGCGGCGGCCGGGGCCGCTGTGCCGGCCGCGGCGCCTGGTCCGGGGCGCCCAGCAGCCGGTCCAGTTCCTCGACGGTGCGCGCCAGGTGGTCCACCCGTTCGCGGGGCGACCCCCAGGGCAGTCGGGCGGTCTCGTGCTCGGCGCGGACGTACCCGGTGCCCAGGCCCAGCTCCAGCCGCCCGCCGGTGAGCGCGTCGGTGGTCGCCACCTCGCGGGCCAGCAGCGCCGGGTTCCAGAACCCCGCGTTGAGCACGAACGTGCCCACCCGCGGCCGTTCGGTAGCCGCCGCCGCGGCGATCAGTGCGGGGAACGGCGCCGGCATCCCCAGGTGGTCCGGTACGAGCAGGACGTCGTAACCCAGCTCTTCGGCCCGGCGGCACTTCCGGCGCCAGGAGTCCCCGGCCTCCAGCGTGAGCAGGTTGACGCCGAAGCGGAACGGACGTGGCATGGAGTTCCCTCGTCGATGCGGTGACCGGGGCCGGTCGCGACCGGTCAACTCCCATGCAAACACGGCCGGTTCACGTCAGGGCAGCCGGTCGTCCGCGGACGGGGCCCGCCACCGCTGCACCAGATAGCCGGCCGCCGCGATCGCCAGCAGCACCGCGACCGTACCGAGGGTGAACGCCTCGAAGGTGAGCCGGGAGACGCCCCAGGTGGCCCGGAAGTCGTAGCGGAACCCGACGAGGTGCTCCAGCGTGCCGGGGAACAGCGCCACCCAGCAGCCGAGCAGGATCCAGGCGTACACGAGCAGAGTGGCGACCGTGAACCCGCGGGTGCCGAACGGGACGCGGTAAGGGCGGGGCGCCGCGCGGTGGCGCAGGCGGAGCGCCAGCAGGGCGGGGATCACGGCGAGGTACGACAGCAGCAGGGTGGTGATGGCGACGGTGAGCACCACGCCGAAGATCGCCGAGGCGTCACCGTTCGCCAGGTTCATCGCCGAGGCCATGAAGACGGTGGCGGTGACGCCGGACAGCAGGTTCATCCGGACCGGGGTGCCCAGCCGCGGATGGAAGGCGCCCAGTGCCCGGGTGAAGAACCCGCCGTCGGCGGCGGCCATCGCCTGCATCCGGTCGGCGACGATCATCCAGGCGCTGCCCTGCGTCAGCAGCGACAGCGCGAACAGCACGGCGACGAAGGACAGCAGCGGTCCGCGCCAGCTCCCGTAGATCCCGAAGACCAGCCGGGCCGCCTCCATGAAGCCGCCGACGCCGGTGATCCGGCCGGCCGGGGCGGCGGACAGGATGGCCAGCACCGGCAGCAGGTAGCAGCAGGTGGCGACGGACGCGGACACCGCGATCGCGACCGGTACGTCGCGCCGCGGATCGAGCATCTCGTCCCCGGCCGCGTTCGGTGCCTCGAACCCGACGAACGCGAACAGCAGCACCGGAACGAGCGCCAGGAATCCGGCCGCCGTCGGCGCGAAACCGGCCGTCCCCAGGCCGCGGAAGCCGTGCTGGAGGCCGTACGCCACCGCCGTCGCGGTGAAGAAGGCCAGCGCCAGGACCTTGGCGCCGGCACCGGCCGTGGTGATCCACTTGCCGCGGCGCAGCGAGATCACCGCGGTGAGGATCGCGATCCAGATGAAGACCAGTTTGAAGGCGTAGTCGGCCACCGTGCCCGTGCCGAGCGGGAAGACGAAGCCGTCCCAGGCCTCGGCGGCCAGGAACACCAGCGAACCGCCGAGCCAGACCGGGTTGGTCACCCAGTAGAACATCGTGGTGAGCACCGCCGGCAGCCGGCCGAACGCCACCTCCACCCACACGTAGGGACCGCCCTCCTGCGGGAACGCGGCGCCGGTCTCGGCGAAGATCAGCGCGTACGGCAGCAGGAACGCCACCGCGATCACCCCGATCCAGGTGACGGCCTGACCGCCGCCGGCGGCGATCTGCCCGATCACATCGAAGGAGATCACGGCGGCGATGCCGATCGCCATGATGTCGAAACGCCGCAGGCTGCGCTTCAGATGCGGCACGGGAGCGGGCACGGACACGGCGGTGGTCCTCCTGACGGCCGAGCGGTCGTGGACGGTCCGGTCGCACAACGGATCACATCGTGCGCCATCCGTCCCGGCACCCCCGGCAGCGGCACGCGGACCGCGGGCCGGGCGGACCGGCGGCGCTTGCCGGTGCTAGCGCGGGCGCGCTAGCGTGAAGGAGTGGCGAAGACACAGCTGAACGTCCGGGTGGACGAGGCCACTGCCGAAGCGGCGCGGGAGCGCGCCCTGCAGCGGGGAGTGAGCATGAACCGCTACATCGAGGAGCTCGTGCTGCGCGACGCCGGTGAGGTGGGCCAGACCTTCGTCGAGGCCGCCTCCGACTTCATGAAGCAGTACGAGCGCGTCTTCGCCGAGGAATTCGGCCGGGACCCGGGCGGCGCGCCCGGCCCCGCCGCACCCGCGGACCGCGAGGGACTGCCGGGCACGACGTGACGCTGCGCATCGACCTCGCCTGGCTCCTCCTGATCGCCGAACAGCACACCCCCGGGGACCCCCAGGTCACCGACTGGGGCGCCCTGGTGGCCGCGGTCAGCCGCCACGACGCCGAGATATTCGGCGTACCCGTCTACCCCGACCCGCCGGACCGTGCCGCCGCGCTGCTCCAACTCCTGCTCCAGGTACCGGCGTTGGAGCGCTCGAACGCGATGTTCGCGACCGCCGTCGCCTACGGCTACCTCGTCGCCAGCGGACTGAAGATCGCCACCTCGCCCGAGCGGGTCCGCGACCTCGCCCGGCTCATCAAGGAGGGCACCGCGGACGTCCACGCCATCGCGGACGAACTGCGCACCTGGATCCTGTGATTTGCCGGCCGGTCCCGCGGCGTGGCAGATGACCATCGGCCGGCCCGGCCCGGCCCGGTGCGGTCAGTCGGCCGGCCGCCGGGCCAGTCCCAGCACCGCCGGGGAGGTCGGCAGCGTCGGACCGCGCTCCGGGACCTTCAGCCGGCGCACCCGCACCACCTCGAAACCGGCTGCCCGGATCTCGCCCAGCGGGTCCCGGCCGGTGTGGCAGCCACCCATCAGCAGCGGCCACACCGTGTGGTCCAGCGACCACTGCACCGCCGCCAGGCCGCGTCCCGGGGCCCGCCCGTGCTCGAAGAACCGCAGTTCCCCGCCGGGCCGCAGCACCCGCCGCAGCTCCGCCAGCGCCCGCCGGGTCTCCCGTACGGAGCACAGCACCAGCGACGCCACCGCCGTGTCGAACGCCTCGCTCTTCACCGGCAGCGCCTCCGCCACACCCGGCACCAGGTCCACCGGCACCTCCGCCCGGGCCGCCGCCGCCCGCGCCACCTGGCGCAGCGTCGGCTCCGGCTCGATCGCCACCACCTCCGAGACCGTGCCCGGGTAGTGGGCGAAATTCAGCCCGGTGCCCGCACCGACCTCGATGACCCGGCCGGTCGCCCCGGTCAGCAACTCCCTGCGGAGCCGTGCCACCCCCGCCCGCGCATCCGCGGCCGGCCCGCAGCAGGTCGCGTAGAAGCGGGCGAAGACCGGGTGGTGGACGGTGCCGAGCGGAACTCCCCTGCGCTGCCTCATGACGACCCCTTTTCTTGCTGTTCCTGCTGTTCCCGCTTTTCCCGCGCCGGCCGATGCCCGCTGCTGCTGTCAGTCTCCCCAGCGGAAGGCGCGGCGAGTCCCGGCCGGCGCGGCCCGGCAGAGCGTGATGATCTCCGGGGCGTCCGCGGTGGGCGGGCGGCGGTCCCAGTCGCCGTACTGCTCCTCGACCGTCAGCCCCGCCCCGGCCAGGCGCTCACCCAGGGTCCGGGCGTCGAGGAACCGCAGACTGCTCCGGCTCGTCCGCGGCCGGGTGCCGTCCGGACCGCTGAAGGTCTCCGTGAAGCGGACGACGTCCCCGCGCACCGGCAGGTCGACCCGGTGGGCGACGCGCACGGTGACCCCGTCCGCGTTCCGCACCTCGACCGCCCGGTCCGGCGTCCACCGCTCCCAGGGCCGCACCAGCGGGTTACGGGTCTCGAAGGCGAACCGGCCGCCCGCCGCCAGCGTGGCGCGGACCGCCGCCAGCGAACCCCGCAACTCGGCTTCGCCTACGAGGACCTGGAAGGCGTGCCCGGTCATCAGGACCAGGTCGAAGACCGGGCCGGGGCGGTTCCGGCCGGCCAGCGACAGCGCGTCGCCCGCGACCCATTCGATGTCGGTGCGCCGTCGTGCGCGCGCCAGCATCCCGGCCGCCGGATCGAGTCCGCACAGCCGGCCCCGGTGGCCGTGCGCCCGGGCGCGGTGCAACAGGGTGCCCGTACCGCAGCCGACGTCCAGGACGGAGTCCGCGGACATCACCAGGTCGAGGTAAAAGTCGTCGCCCGGCCCCCAGGGGTTGAGGAGGTCGTACCACTCGGCGAGGCTTCGGTCCGCGTACGCGAAATCCACCATCCCCGCAGTGTGCCCGCCAACCGGTGCGACGGCTCGCCGATTTCTGCCGGGAAGATCCCGTATGATCAGCCGTCAAACCGAACAACTGTCGCAGTCACCGCGCATGCGGAAATCCTCCGCCATGCCCGACCAAGGTGACCGCATCAGGGGGAAGGAACACCATGAAGTCGATGACGTCGACCAAGGCCACCCGTTTCGGGCGCCGTCTCGCCGGTACCGCCGCCGCCACGCTCCTGCTGGGCGCCGGCGCTCTGGCCGCCGCGCCGTCCGCGGCGGCCAAGGCCAACCTGCTGACCATCAACAAGGTCACGCTCCACCAGCCCGGCCTGCAGGCGAAGGTCACCTACTCCTGTGACGAGGGCATCAACCACCAGCTGGTCGCCAACGCCACCAAGCTCAACACCACCGGCCACGAGGAGTCGATCGCGGCCGGCACCATCAAGAAGGCGAATCTCGTCTGCGACTACGCCGACCACACCGCGCAGATCACCCTGCGCCCGGCCGTCGGCTCGCACTTCGCCAAGGGCGACAAGGTGAAGCTGAGCGTCTTCTACTTCGACGAGGACGGATTCAGCTACGCGAACACGGAGACCGTCGCGGTCCTCTAAGGCGCCTTGCTGCCGCCGAGCGCCGGGGTCAGCCACGTCGGGGCTGCGGCCCGGAAGGCGCTCGGCGGCAGTGCACCGGAGCCTTCCGGGATCACGCCCAGCAGCGGGGCCCCGGCGGCCTCCGGAAGGTCCGTCAGATTGCAGCGGGACGCCAGATCGGGGTCGGCCGGCCAGCTGCCGACGACGATGCCGGGGGAGTCGAGACCGTAGTGGCGCAGTGCCAGCGCGGTCAGTGCGGTGGAGTTGAGGGTGCCCAGCCCGGCCTGGACGACCACCAGCACGGGGGCGTCCGCCAGCCGCGCCGCGTCGGCGAGGGTGTGGCCCTGTGCGTCCAGCCGTACGAGCAGCCCGCCCGCGCCCTCGACCAGCACCAGGTCGTGCGAGACGGCCAGCTTGGCGGCGGCCTCGGCGATCTGCTGCGGCCCCACCGGCGGCAGACCGGCCCGCTGGGCGGCCGTCGCGGGCGCCAACGGGTCGGGAAAGCGGGCGAGTTCCACGGTGGTGACCGGGCCGGCCAGCCGCTCGACCTCCGCGGCATCGCCCCGCTCGTCCGCGGTGACGCCGGTCTGGGCCGGCTTGAGCACCGCCACCGAACGGCCCCGGGCGAGCGCGGCCGCCGCGATCGCGGCCGTGGTCACCGTCTTGCCGATCTCCGTGCCCGTGCCCGTCACGAACAGCACCGACATCTCTTCGTCACTCCTCATCGGCCGAAGGCCGTGTCGTTGGATGGTCCCGGGGCCCCGGGGCTCAGCCCTCGCGGGCCGCGGCGCACACCGCGGCGCAGATCCGCGCCACCTCGGCGTCACCGGTGATGTACGGCGGCATCGTGTAGATCAGGTCCCGGAACGGCCGCAGCCAGACACCCGCACCCACGGCCGCCCGGGTCGCGGCCGCCATGTCCACCGCATGGTCGAGCTGCACCACGCCGATCGCGCCGAGCACCCGGACGTCGCGCACGCCGGGGAGGTCCGCGGCGGGCGCCAGCCCGGCCCGCAGTCCGGCCTCGATGCGCTTGACCTCCTGCGCCCAGTCCTGCGACAGCAGCAGCTCGATCGAGGCGTCGGCGACCGCGGTGGCCAGCGGATTGCCCATGAACGTGGGACCGTGCGCCAGCACCGGCAGTTCGCCGCGGGAGATCCCGTCCGCCACCGCCGTCGTGCACAGCGTCGCGGCCAGTGTCAGATAACCGCCGGTCAGCGCCTTGCCGAGGCACATCACATCGGGCGCCACGCCCGCGTGCCCGGCGGCGAAGAGCGCACCGGTACGGCCGAAGCCGGTGGCGATCTCGTCGAACACCAGCAGCACGTCGTGCGCGTCGCAGGCCTCCCGCAGCACCTTCAGGTACTCGGGGGAGTGGAACGACATCCCGCCCGCGCCCTGCACCACCGGCTCGACGATCACCGCCGCCAGCTCGTCGGCGTGCCGGCCGATCAGCTCGCGCAGCTGGTCCGCGTACGCCGGGTCGGCCGGGGCGTCGAAACCGGGCGGCGGGGTGTCCGCGAAGACCTGCCGCGGCAGCACCCCCTGCCACAGCTCGTGCATCCCGCCGTCCGGATCGCACACCGACATCGGCTGCCAGGTGTCGCCGTGGTAGCCGCCCCGCCAGGTCAGCAGCCGCTGTTTACGGGGCTTGCCCAGGGAACGCCAGTACTGCAGGCACATCTTCACGGCGACCTCGACCGACACCGAACCGGAGTCGGCGAGGAAGACGTGCTGCAGCGGCTCCGGCGTGATGTCGACCAGCCGCTTGGCCAGCCGCACCGCGGGCTCGTGGGTGAGCCCGCCGAACATCACATGGCTCATCCGCTCCAGCTGGCCGCGGGCGGCGTCGTTCAGCACCGGGTGGTTGTAGCCGTGCACCGCCGACCACCAGGAGGACATCCCGTCCACCAACTCGTCGTGCCCCTCGGTCGGTTCGGCCAGCCGCAGCCGGACACCGGAGGCCGACTCGACCAGCAGCGGCGCGGCGGTGCCGGGCATCGGCCCGTACGGGTGCCAGACGTGCTGCCGGTCCAGGGCGAGCAGTTCGCGGGGGCCGAGCGGCTCAGGCATTGGGCGGGAGGTCGGTACCGGCGCCGCGGCGGCGCACCGACACCAGATCGCGGCGGGCCTCGTCGGACGGGGCGGGGACGGTGGCGGCGGGTGCCTCGGCGTCCGCCTCCGGGGCCGCGGCCACCTGCTCGCCGCACGGCCGGCGGTGCTCGGGCAGCGTCGTGGTGTCCGTGCCCTCCACCTCGAAGCCGGCGTCCTCGATCATCGCCAGGTCGTCCTTGCCGGCCTGGCCCTCGCTGGTCAGGTAGTCGCCCAGGAAGATGGAGTTGACCAGGTGCAGGGCCAGCGGCTGCAGACTGCGCAGATGCACCTCGCGCCCGCCGGCCAGCCGCACCTCGATGTCCGGGCAGACGAACCGGACCATCGCCAGGATGCGCAGCGCACGCTGCGGGGTGAGGTTCCACTCCTTGGCGAGCGGGGTGCCTTCGAACGGGATCAGGAAGTTGACCGGCACCGAGTCCGGGTCCAGCTCACGCAGCGCGAACACCACGTCCACGAGGTCGGCGTCGGACTCGCCCATACCGGCGATCAGCCCGGAGCAGGCGGACATGCCCGCGGCCTGGGCCTGCTGGACGGTGGAGACCCGGTCGGAGAAGTCATGCGTGGTGCAGATGTCGCCGTAGGTGGCTTCCGAGGTGTTGAGGTTGTGGTTGTAGGCATCGGCACCCGCCGCGCGCAGCCGCTCGGCCTGGCCGTCGGAGAGCAGCCCCAGACAGGCGCACACCTCCACGCCCTCGTTCTGCTCCTTGATCGCGGAGATGGTCTCCGAGACCCGGTCCACGTCCTTGTCCGTCGGGCCGCGGCCGCTGGCCACCAGGCACACCCGCTTGGCGCCGCCGGCCACTCCGGCGGCGGCCGCCTTGGAGGCGTCATCGGGCTTCAGCCAGGTGTACTTGAGGATCTCGGCCTTCGACCCCAGCCGCTGCGAGCAGTACGAGCAGTCCTCCGGGCACAGGCCCGACTTGAGGTTGACGAGGTAGTTGAGCTTGACCCGCCGCCCGAACCACTGGCGGCGCACCTTTCCGGCCGCGGCCACGACGTCGAGCAGTTCGTCATCAGAAGTCGCCAGCACGGCCAGCGCCTCTTCACGGGTCGGCAACTCGCGCCGCAGTCCCTTGTCCACCAGTGTGTTCAGCAGGTCCATGGCGATGATCCTGTCCTACGCGCCCGCCCCCGGCCAAGGAGGATTCCCACAACGCGCGTCGATCGGGGTGTGTGTATCGCCACACCGTGACCGGGCGGAACGACCGCTAACGTCTATCGACAGCCCACAATCGAGCCCCCGACGAAGGACGCCGATGCCGCAGGACTCCGCCGCGCCGCTGCTGCGCGACACCGCGCCCCCGCCCGCCGCCGGACCGGCGCCCGGCGCGGCCTTCGACTGGCTCGACACCGCCCGCGCCGAACGCCAACGCGCCGGCCTGGTCCGCGCGCTGCGCCCCCGCCCGGCCGACTGCCCGCTGCTCGACCTGTCCGGGAACGACTATCTCGGACTCTCCCGGCATCCCGAGGTCACCCACGCCGCGGCCGAGGCCGCGCAGCTCTGGGGCGCCGGCGCCACCGGCTCCCGGCTGGTCTCCGGCAGCACCGAACTCCACGCCCGGCTGGAGGCGGAACTCGCCGCGTTCTGCGGTTTCGAGGCGGCTCTGGTGCTGTCGTCCGGATATGCCGCGAATCTCGCCGCGGTCACCGCGCTGACCGCACCCGGCACCCTGGTCGTCTCCGACGCCGGCAACCACGCCTCCCTCATCGACGGCTGCCGCCTCTCCCGGGCCCGCACCGAGGTCGCCCCGCACGCCGACCCCGAGGCCGTACGCAGCACTCTGGCCGGCCACGCCGGGCGGGCGCTGGTGGTCACCGACTCGGTGTTCTCGGTCGACGGCGACGCCGCACCGCTGCCCGCACTGGCCGATGCCTGCCGGTCGCACGGCGCCGCGTTGCTGGTCGACGACGCCCATGGCCTGGGTGTCCTCGGCGACGGCGGCCGGGGGGCGCTCGCGGCGGCCGGACTGGCCGGGGACCCCGACGTGGTCGCCACCGTGACGCTCTCCAAGTCGCTCGGCTCCCAGGGCGGCGCGGTGCTCGGCCCGGCCCGGGTCATCGAGCACCTGGTGAACACCGCCCGGACGTTCATCTTCGACACCGGCCTGGCCCCCGCCGCGGCCGGCGGCGCGCTGGCCGCACTGCGGCTGATCGGCCGCGAACCCGAGCGCGCCGCCCGGGCCGGGGAGGTCGCCCGCGCACTGCACCGCCGGCTCACCGCGGCCGGCCTGTCGGCGGTACGGCCGGACGCCGCGGTGGTGTCCGTCCGTGCCCCCTCGCCGGAGGCCGCGGTCCGCTGGGCCGCCGACTGCCGCACGGCCGGTCTCGCGGTCGGCTGCTTCCGGCCGCCGTCCGTGCCGGACGGGATCTCCCGGCTGCGGCTCACCGCCCGCGCGGACCTGACGGAGGGTCAGCTCGACCGGGCGGTGGAGACGATCGTCGCCACCGCGCCGTCGATGATCTGATCCCTCGGTGACGGTGGGTGACCGGCACGGCGTCCCGCATCCGGTCTCCCGTCGCAGAGTTCACCGCATCGAGCGATAGATATCTGTATATGTTGCTGGATCGAGCACCACACCGGGGGCACGGGTGGCAGTCTGGCGCTCCAGCAGAAGCCCGAGGCCGCATCGACCCGAGCGGCACACCGGCTCCCCGGTCAGCGGACCGCAGCCGGCCTCGGTGGGAAAGGGACGGCGTCGCGATGGCAGACCACCAGGAATCCGCACTCACCCTGCCGAGCGCCCCGGAATCGGTCCGCCTCGCCCGCGGACACGCCCTCGCGGTGCTCACCGAATGGGGACTGCCCGCCGCTTCCGCCACCGCCGACGCGGTCCGCCTGATCGTCTCCGAACTCGCCACCAACGCCGTCCAGCACACCTTCGGCCGGTCCCCGACCTTCACCCTCGAACTCCGCCTGGACCGCGACGAGGAGCTGCGCGTCGGGGTCACCGACAGTCACCCGCGCCGCCCGCGCCGGCTGCCTGCCGCGGTCCAGCAGGACAACGGCCGGGGGCTGGTCATCATCCGCTTCCTCGCCGCGGAGGCCGGCGGCCGGCTCTCCGTCGTCCCCACAGACACGGGCGGCAAGACCGTCTGGATCAGCCTGCCCTGGCGGATCGCGGTCGGCTGACGGCGCGGCCGTCACGGCACGGCGGAGGGGCGGCCTAACGCGCCGCGCAGCAGCGCACGCCGGGTGCCCCGCGCCCTGGAGGCCACCACCGGCGCCCCGCCCACCCAGCGGCTACTGCTCAGCCGCGTCCGCCGACCGGCACCATCAACACCTCCGCGCCCACCGGTACGAACCCCGCGGCCAGCAGGGCGCGGACGCTGCGGGCGTTGCCGGGGGCGGCCTGGGCCCAGAGCCGTTCGCCCGCCGGTATGAGATGGCGGGCGGCGTGCGCCAGCCGGCGGCCGAGGCCGCGGCCCTGGCCGGCGCCCTCGACCTCCACCGCCAGCTCATGGCGGCCGGCCACGCCCCGGCCGATGACCAGCGTCCCGCCGTCCCCGGTCGTCCAGACCCGCACCTCGTCGAGGTGGCGCAGCGCCCGCACGATCCGCGGATGGCTGCGGTCCGTGGTCTCCACCAGCGCCAGCGCCAGCGGCGGCGGGCCGGGCAGTGCCTCGGCGACCGTGGCCAGGTCGATGTTGTTGGCCTCGCGGCCGGTCCGCTCACCCAGCGCGGTGAGGAACGGCGGGCTGAGCGGTCCGGCGAGGTCGCCGGGGGCTATCCGGTCGTGCACCCAGGACGGCTCCACGTCCGCGAACACCACGGCATGGCAGGTGAACGACACCACGCCCACGTCCCGCGGGGACGGCGGGGGCAGCACCGTCACCGAACCGTCCGCGGGCGGGAAGCAGCCCCGCGCCGCGGCCGAAAGCACCTTGCTCAGTTCCGAGGTCACCCCGTCAAGTTACCGGGGGCCACTGACACTTCACCGGGCGTCCGGCGTCGCCGCAGCTCAGCGCACCCTGCCGTACGAGACCGCGCGGCTCCAGATCCTCTCCAGCCGCACCACGCTGCCGGCCTTGGGCGCATGCCACATCCGGCCGTGCCCGGCGTAGATGCCGACGTGGTAGATGCCGCTGCCCGAGTGGAAGAAGACCAGGTCCCCGCGTTTCCGGGCGGCGGCCGGGATGTGCCGGGTCTGGCCGTACTGCTGCGCGGCGGTCCGCGGCAGCTCCCGGCCGGCGCGCTTGAACGAGTACACGGTCAGGCCCGAACAGTCGAAGCGGTACGGCCCCATGGCCCCGTACTGGTAGGGCGACCCCCGCTTGGAGGCCGCGATCCGCAGCGCATGTGCGGAGACGGTCGCGGCCTCGGCGTCGGCGGTGGTTCCCGGGGCGAGCGTGGTCCCGCCGAGCGTGGCCAGTGCCAGTGCGGACACGGCGCCGGCGCGGGCCAGCAGATGCGGCGTATGCGTGCGCACGGTCATGCGCAAACCCTTCGTCAGCCGCCTGCGAAGGAAGACCTGTCGGGTTCGGGCAGGCGAAGATGCCCGGCCGCTTCCACGGCTTCACCCCAAGGAGTCCGTCGGGCCGTGCGGGCCCCGGACCCCGTACTGCTCGGGTCCTCCGCTCCCGCCGATCCACACGCATCGACCGGACATCCGGCACGGCGGCGGGATTAGGCGCCCGGCCGGACCGCCCCGTCGCTGTGGCGGGGTCTTGTCGTCGAAGGGATCCTCACGCACCCGCCACCCGAATTCCGAGTTGAAAATGCCGAATGTGACATGCGCCACAGTTGCGCCGAATGGTGGGATTTGCCCCGTTACGTGCTTGAGAGTCGTCTCTGGCACCCCCCGGACCTGGGGCGAAACATCGGTAACCGCAGTAATTCCGGTGCCCCGCGCAATTCGTCGCCCCCTTACCGCACGCGCGGACGCTACGCCGTCCGGGCAGCGCGGGCGCGCGTGTCGGCTCAGGGTTCCCGGGCCGGCGGCACCGTCACGTATCCGGCCCGGCGTTCCCCGTCCAGCACCCGCAGGGCCCGGGCCAGCGTCTCGCCGTGCCGCTCGTGCTCGCCCCGGTTGTGCATCAGCGTCAGCGCGTCCCGTAGTTCGGCGGACTTGCTCACCAGTGCCTGAGCGGCGCGCAGGGCTTGGTAGGTGCCGCCGCCGCGGGCCGGGTTGATCCGGCCCAGCAGGTCGAGCGCCTCCAGGTAACAGTCGATCAGCTGCCCCTCGGCGCGGGTCAGGGCGGGCAGCGGCGGGGTCTCCGGCAGCCACATCCGGCTCACCGCCCGGCGCGCTGGTCGGCCGACTGCTTGCGGTTGCGGGTGAGCCCGTCGATCAGGCCGTACGCCTGCGCGGAGGGGGCGTCGAAGATCTTGTCGCGCTCGATGTCCGCGGCGATCCGCTCGCGGGGCTGACCGGTGTGCAGCGCCAGCATCTCCTCCAGCATGGCGCGGCTGCGCAGCAGCTCCTGCGCCTGGATGTAGAGGTCGCTGGCCTGGCCCTCGAACGGTTCGCTCACCGACGGCTGGTGGATCAGCACCCGGGCGCCCGGGAGCGCCAGCCGCTTGCCGGGGGCGCCGGCGGCCAGCAGTACCGCGGCGGAGGACGCGGCCTGCCCCAGGCAGACGGTCTCCACGTCGCACGACACGAAGCGCATCGTGTCGTAGATCGCGGTCATCGCGGTGACCGAGCCGCCGGGGGAGTTGATGTAGAGCGAGATGTCCCGCTCGGGCGCGGCGTGTTCGAGGTGGATCAGCTGCGCCATGACGTCGTTGGCGGCGGTGTCGTCGATCGGGGTCCCCAGGAAGATGATCCGCTCGCTCAGCAGCTTGGAGTACGGGTCCATCGTCACCGTCCCCTGCGTGGTGCGCTCGGTGAACTCCGGAAGGACGTAGCGGGCGGTCGGTCGCAGCATGGTCGGCCCCTTTCCTCTGTAGAAAATGTACAGGATGTACATCCCGTTAGAATGGGAGCATGGCCTACGAAATTCCGGTGACGCAAGCCCGGGCGGAGCTGGCGGATCTGATCAACCGCGTCGTCTACGGCGGTGAGCGGGTGGTCGTCACCCGCCACGGCAAGCCGCTCGTGGCCCTGGTTTCCGCCGCTGACCTGCAGCTTCTCGAAGAGCTGGGGAAGCGCGAGCAGGGCACGGAGGACGAGCAGGTGATCAGCACGGTCTCCACCGTCCGGCCCCTGTCGTCCGCTCCGGGCGAACGGCGGCGCTTCGGCATCGCCGCGGAACACCGCGACCCGGCCGCCGGGGACCGGCGACCGGGTCGCGAGAGATGACGGTCAGCGCGGGCTGACCGGGTAAGGAGGCGGAGGGCTCAGGAGCTGAGCTGCCAGATCGCGGCGGCGATGGCGTCCGTGTTGGTGTCCAGCGCCTTCTCGTCGATGTTCTTCGAGGTGTCGCAGGACTGGTGGTAGCAGGCGTCGAAGGCCTTGCCCGCCTCGCCGCCCCAGTTCTTCGCCTGCTCCTCGGTCTTCTTGTAGTCCGCGCCCGAGAAGAGCCCGCCGACCGCGACGCCGGCGTCCTTGAAGGAGGCGTGGTCCGAGCGCCCGTCGCCCTCGGTCTCCTTCTCGGTGGCGATGTTCTTCGCGGCGAACCAGTCCTTGAAGACCTTCTCCAGGCGCGCGTCGTCGTCGTAGACGAAGTAGCCCGGGTTCGGCGACCCGATCATGTCGAAGTTCAGGTACGCGTCGATCTTCTTCGTGTCGGCGCCGAGCTTCTGGACGTAGGACTGCGAGCCGACCATGCCGTCCTCCTCGTCGCCGAACCAGGCGAACCGGAGGTGCTTGGCGGGCTTGAGGCCGGACTTGGAGACCGCGAGCGCGACTTCGAGGATGCCGGCCGAGCCGGAACCGTTGTCGTTGATGCCGGGACCGGCGTCGACCGAGTCCACGTGGGCGCCGGCCATGACGGTCTTGCTCTCGTCGCCGCCCGGCCAGTCGGCGACGAGGTTGTAGCCGGTGGCGCCGTTGTTGTCGAACTCCTGGACCTGGGTCTTGAACCCGGCCTGGTCCAGCTTGCCCTTGAGGAAGTCGATGGACGCCTTGTGGCCGGGCTTGCCGTGGGCGCGGTTGCCGCCGTTGGCGTCGGCGATGGACTGCAGCTGGTCCAGGTCGGCCTTGACGGCCTTGACGTCGATGTCCGGGGCGGCGGCCGGTGCGGGGTCGGCGTGGGCGCCGGCCGCGGTGAAGAGGGTGGCGGCCAGGGCGGTGACGCATCCGGTGGCCAGCGCGGCCCGGCGTATTCGTGCAGAACGGGTCACAGTGAAGGCTCCGATACAGGTGTGGGGGGATGGTGCGGAGCGTTTTGACGCGCACATGAGAATTGCGATCACTTGAGAGATCGTCAAGAGCGCATATCGGACAGGGGTGTTCGCAGAGCGGAGCGCGCCCGGTATGCCGTGATTGCGGCGATCGGTGATCCGAGGGTTTCGTCTGTACCGGTGAGCGGTGGCCCGTCGGCGTAAGGAATGCGCCAGCTTTGTGCTGCGATACCTCCGCGTCATTCGTCGTAACGCCGACGAAATCCGGCCGAACTAGCCTGCCCCGATGGGGCTGTGGATGGCCAAGTGCTGGAAGTCGGTTTGCTCCCCCTTTAATTACTGCGTGATACATCTACCGATACGGGTGTGCCCACGCCTGTGACCTGGGCAAATGTGTCCGGGCCGGAAGACAGTGAGGTGGAAGGTATGCAACTGACCCCGCATGAACAAGAACGCTTGATGATTCATGTGGCGGCAGACGTGGCCGAAAAGCGCCGTGCCCGAGGGCTGAGGCTCAACCACCCCGAGTCGATCGCGCTGCTGACCGTGCACATCCTCGAAGGCGCCCGGGACGGCCGTACCGTCGCCGAGCTGATGTCCTCCGGCCGCAAGGTCCTCACCCGTGACGAGGTGATGGAGGGCGTGCCCGAGATGATCCACGACGTTCAGGTCGAGGCCACCTTCCCCGACGGCACCAAGCTCGTCACCGTCCACGAACCCATCAACTGACCGCGGGGGCACAGACGATGATCCCGGGACAGATCCTCCACGGCGACGAGCCGGTACGCCTCAACGAAGGCCTCCCCCGCACGCGCATGACCGTCCTCAACGCCGCCGACCGCCCCGTCCAGGTCGGCTCCCACTACCACTTCGCCGAGGCCAACCCCGGCCTCGACTTCGACCGCGCGGCCGCGCACGGCAAGCGGCTGAACGTGCCGGCCGGCTCCGCCGTGCGCTTCGAGCCCGGCATCCCCACCGAGGTCGAGCTGGTCCCCCTCGCGGGCAAGCGGATCGTCCCGGGGCTGCGCGGCGAGACCGGAGGCATTCTCGATGGCTGAGCTGACCCGTCAGGCGTACGCCGATCTCTTCGGCCCGACCGTCGGCGACCGGATCCGGCTCGCCGACACCGACCTGGTCATCGAGATCACCGAGGACCGCTCCGGCGGACCCGGCCGGGCCGGCGACGAGGCGGTCTTCGGCGGCGGCAAGGTCATCCGCGAGTCGATGGGCCAGTCCCGCACCACCCGCGCCGAGGGCGCCCCGGACACCGTGATCACCGGCGCCGTGGTCCTCGACCACTGGGGCGTCGTCAAGGCCGACGTCGGCATCCGCGACGGCCGGATCACCGCCCTCGGCAAGGCCGGCAACCCCGACACCATGGACGGCGTCCACCCCGACCTGGTCATCGGCCCCGAGACCGAGATCATCGCCGGCAACGGCAAGATCCTCACCGCCGGCGGCATCGACACCCACGTCCACTTCATCTGCCCCCAGCAGGCGGACGAGGCGCTCGCCTCCGGCGTGACCACGCTCATCGGCGGCGGCACCGGACCGGCCGAGGGCAGCAAGGCCACCACCATCACCCCCGGCGCCTGGCACATCGCCCGGCTGCTGGAGTCGATGGACTCCTTCCCGGTCAACGTCGGACTGCTCGGCAAGGGCAACACCACCTCCCTCACCTCGATGCGCGACCAGCTGCGCGCCGGCATCCTCGGCTTCAAGATCCACGAGGACTGGGGCGCCACCCCCGCCGCCATCGACGCCTGTCTGACCGTCTGCGAGGAGAGCGGCGCCCAGCTCGCGATCCACACGGACACCCTGAACGAGGCCGGCTTCCTCGGCGACACCCTCGCCGCCATCGCCGGCCGCTCCCTCCACGCGTTCCACGTCGAGGGCGCCGGCGGCGGCCACGCCCCCGACATGATCGCCATGGTCTCCGAGCCGAACGTGCTGCCCGCGTCCACCAACCCCACGCGGCCGCACACCGTCAACACCGTCGAGGAACACCTCGACATGCTGATGGTCTGCCACCACCTGAACCCGGCCGTCCCCGAGGACCTGGCGTTCGCCGAGTCCCGGATCCGGCCCTCCACCATCGCCGCCGAGGACATCCTGCACGACCTCGGCGCCATCTCGATCATGTCCTCCGACGCCCAGGCCATGGGCCGGATCGGCGAGGTCGTGATGCGCACCTGGCAGACCGCGCACGTGATGAAGCGGCGCCGCGGCGCCCTGGCCGGCGACGGCGACGCGGACAACCACCGGGCCCGCCGCTACGTCGCGAAGTACACCATCAACGCCGCCCTCGCCCAGGGCATCGACCACCTCGTCGGCTCCGTCGAGGACGGCAAGCTCGCCGACCTCGTCCTGTGGGACCCGGCGTTCTTCGGCGTCAAGCCCCAACTGGTCATCAAGGGCGGGCAGATCGCGTACGCGCAGATGGGCGACGCCAACGCCTCCATCCCCACCCCGCAGCCGGTCCTGCCCCGCCCGATGTTCGGCGCCACCGGCAAGGCCCCCGGCAGCAACTCGGTCAACTTCGTCTCCCCGCAGGCCCTGGAGGACGACCTCCCCGGGCGCCTGCCGCTGGCCAAGGCGTACCAGGCGATCCGCTCCACCCGCGGCGTCACCAAGGCGGACATGCGCAACAACGACGCCCTGCCGCGGGTCCACGTCGACCCCGACACCTTCACGGTCACCATCGACGGCGAGGTGGTCGAACCCCACCCGGCCGCCGAACTCCCCATGGCTCAGCGGTACTTCCTCTTCTGACCGGCCATGAGGAAGATCCCGATGAACACCACGGACCACCGATGAGCCGCGCCGCGCTGCTCGTCCTCGCCGACGGCCGGTTCCCCGCCGGAGGGCACGCCCACTCGGGCGGCGCCGAACCGGCCGTCGCCGCGGGGCAGATCAAGGACGCCGCCACCCTGGAGAGCTTCTGCCGGGGCCGGCTGCACACCGCTGGACTGGTCGCCGCCGCGCTCGCCGCGGCGGCCGCGGCCGGCTGCGACCCGCTGCTCCTGGACGACGCCGCCGACGCCCGCACGCCCGTACCGGCGCTCCGGCAGGTGGCCCGGCGGCTCGGCCGGCAGATGATGCGGGCCGCCCGCGCCACCTGGCCGGACCCCGCACTCGACGCGCTGGCCGCGGCCCGGCCGCGCGGCGCCCACCAGCCCGTCGTCCTGGGCCTGGCCGCCCGGTCCGCCGGACTGTCGCCGCAGGACGCCGCGTACGCCGTGGCCTACGAGAGCCTCAGCGGCCCGGCCACCGCCGCCGTCCGGCTGCTCAGCCTGGACCCGTTCGACGCCACCGCGGTGCTCGCCCGCCTGGCCGCCGACGTCGACCGGATCGCCGAGCGGGGCGCCGCGGCCGGGGAACGGGTCGCCGTCGAAGGAGCCGACGCGCTGCCCGCCGCGTCCGCGCCGCTGCTCGACATCACCGCGGAAGCGCACGCCGCCTGGCCGGTCCGCCTCTTCGCCTCCTGACCCCGTCCGGCCCCGGCCGGCACCTCCGCGCCGCCCCCGGCGGCCGTACGAACCACCGGAGTGACCATGCACCTCGACCACCACGAGACCTTCCCCGAACGCCACACCTACGGCGCCGCACCCGTACGGGCGGACGGACGCCGCCGGGCGCTGCGCATCGGGCTGGGCGGCCCGGTCGGCACCGGCAAGACCGCCACCGTCGCCGCGCTCTGCCGCGCCCTGCGCGACGAGCTGTCCCTCGCCGTGGTCACCAACGACATCTACACCCGCGAGGACGCCGAGTTCCTGCTCCGCGAGGCCGTGCTGCCGGCCGAGCGGATCTCCGCGGTGGAGACCGGCGCCTGCCCGCACACCGCGATCCGCGACGACATCTCCGCCAACCTGGAGGCCGTCGAGGACCTCGAAGACACGGTCGGCCCGCTCGACCTCATCCTGGTCGAGTCCGGCGGCGACAACCTCACCGCCACCTTCTCCAAGGGCCTGGTCGACTTCCAGATCTTCGTCATCGACGTCGCGGGCGGCGACGACATCCCGCGCAAGGGCGGCCCCGGCGTCACCACCGCCGACCTGCTCGTCATCAACAAGACCGACCTCGCCCCGTACGTCGGCGTCGACCTGGCGGGCATGGCCCGGGACGCCAAGGCCCAGCGCGGTGAACTCCCGGTCGCCTTCACGGCGTTGAAGACGGAGAACGGCGTGCGGCCGGTGTCGGACTGGGTCCGGGCCCGGCTGGCGGACTGGACCGCGGGCCCGGCATGACGCTCGCCCTCCCGCCGCGGACCGCGCCGGCGACCGCCGCACCGTCCCCGGCCGGCCTGCGCGCCACCGCCCGGATCGTCGCCCGCGCCGCTGCCGACGGCACCACCCGGCTGCCCGTCCTGGACGGCGACGGACCGTTCGCGCTGCGCCGGCTCCGCGCGCACGGCGGCCCGGCCCGGGTGTGCGTCGTCGGCGCCATGAGCGCCCCGCTCGGCGGTGACCGGCTGGCCATCGAGGTCACCGCCGAGGCCGGCAGCGCCCTGCACCTCACGGCCGCCGCGGCCACCGTCGCCCTGCCCGGCCGGACCGGTCGGCCCGCCCACTATGACGTACGCCTCACGGTGGGCGAGGGCGCCCGGCTGGACTGGCTGCCCGAGCCGCTGATCTCGGCCGCCGGCAGCGACCTGCGGATGACCACGACCGTCGAACTGGCCGCCACCGCCCGGCTCGTGCTCCGCGAGGAACAGGTCCTGGGCCGCAGCGGTGAGCCGACCGGCGCCCTGCGCAGCCGGCTCACCGTCCGGCGCGCCGGACGCACCCTGCTCGACCAGGAGACCGCCTACGGCCCAGGCGCCCCCGGCTGGGACACCTCGGCCGTCCTGGGCGGTCATCGGGCCGTCGGGCAACTCCTGGTCGTGGCACCGGAGTTCGAGGACGCACCGGCCGAGGTGCGGCTGCTCGGCGCGACCGGTGACCCGCCGCCCCGCGGCCGGCCGGCCGGTGACCAACGGCCCGACGCCCAGGGCGTCCTGGCGCCGCTGGCCGGCCCCGGCGCGCTGGCCACGGCCGTCGCCCCGGACGGGCTGCGGCTGCGCCGCCTCCTGGACGAGGCCGCGCGCGGGCTCGGCGGCTGAGGGTCACACCTCCAGTTCGGCCTCCAGACGGGCCAGGCGGTGGCGTGCCAGCGCCAGATTGGCGCGCTTGCGGTCCAGCACCAGATAGAGGAAGAGACCGCTGCCGCTCTTGCCGGTGACCGGCCGGATGATGTGGTACTGCGCGGTCAGCGTGATGAGCATGTCCTCGATGGTGCCCTGGAGTTCGAGCATCTCCATCGTGCGCATCTTGGCGCGGACGACATCGGTGTTGCCGGCCGCGGCGATGTTGAGGTCCAGGGCCTGGTGGTCGCCGAGCGTGGCCAGCGCCATGCCGCTGGTGTAGTCGACCAGCGCGACGCCTATCGCGCCTTCGATGGTCGACATCGCGTCGGAGAGGGCGGATTCCATCTGAGCCATGAGGGGTGGTGACCTTTCGAATGGGTGGAGGTGTTGCGGTGTGCGGGGGATCAGGGGGGCGGGCGGCGGGCCCGCCTACCGGCGAGGGGGCGCGTCGACGAGCGCCCCGATGCGCTCGGCCGCCCGCCTGGCCTGCAGGTGCAGCCGGCCCACATTGGTGTCCGGGCCGGTCACGGCGGTGAGCACGGCACGGCGGCCGGCCGAGTAGGCGGCGATGTAGCCGTCCGTACCGCGGGTCAGGGACTCCTCGAAAGCGCCCTGCCCGGTCGCCTCGGTGAGCCGCTTGGCGACCCCGATGGCAGCCGCGGTCAGCGCGGCCAGCCCGTCCGGTTCGATGTCCGGCAGATCGTGCGCGATGACCATGCCGTCCGCGCTCGCGACCATGCCGCCCTGGAAATGCCGCACCTGACCGCGCAGCGTCAGCAGTTCGTCCCGTATCCGGGGTTCTATCGTCATCAGTCTCCTTTTCGCGGCCCGCCTTCCGAGGGCGCGCCTCATGCCGTGCACGGTCTTCGTGGGCAAGGGGTCACAGGTTTTCCTCCAGCGCCGTACGCAGTCGGACAAGGAGGGCAACGTCCGGGTCCCGGGTGTCGAGGAGTTCCGGCACCGGTGGTTGCCAGGCGGGGGCGCGGCATCCGCCGGCGCCGGGTGGCGGATGCCCGGCCGGTGCGGCGCCCGGCCGGCGGCGGGGGAGTGCGCCGGGCGGCATCCGGACCAGCCCGGCCGCGGCCAGCCGGCGGACGTCCAGCAGCGTCAGGAACGCGGACTGGCCCAGCGCGCGGGCGAGTTCGCAGGGGGTGTGCCGGCCGTCGGCATGCGCGAGCAGCCGTCGCTGCCGCGGTGTCGTACCGGCCGGGGCGCCGGGGCCGGCCGGCACCACGGGCCGGCTGTCGACCGCCGCCCACGGGCGCAGCCGATCCAGCAGCGCCCGGCGGCGGGCCGTCGCCCGCTGGAGGTCGCCGGCGCTGATCGGGCGTACGACCCCCAGCCAGTGCCCGGTCCCGGGCGTGAAGGACGTGGTCTCCGGCGGCAGCGGCAGCGCGAAGAACGCCGCGTCGAGCAGGGCGGCGAGATGGCAGATCTCCAGCTCGCCCTGGGTCAGCCAGCCCTCGCTGACCAGGAACCGGCCGCCCTGCCGCGCCGGCCCCGCGGTCTCGACCGCGTACCGCCAGCCCTGCGGCGGAACCTTCCCCGCCGCGCTGAGCCGCACCTCGATCCCGGGCGCCGCGGCCCCCTCGACCCAGGTGACCGCACCGTCGCGCAGGTAGACGCAGCCGTGCGGGCCCCGCAGCGCGCCGGTGACGCGTTCGGCGGCACACCGGTCGAGCAGCCCGGCCGGGCCGGGCGGGGGAGACGGGGGCAGGCCCATGGCTGGTTTCCCTCACCGTTCGTGCGAACTGGCAGCGCCGGGACGTCAGGACGCGACCAGTCCCGCCGCCAGCTCGCGCAGCCGTATCCGGGCCACGGCGAGATTCGCCTGCGCGCGGTCCAGCCAGAGGTACAGATAGGTCTGGCTGTCGAAGGCGGTGTGCACGAAACGGATCAGGTGGTAGCTGCCGGCGGCGGTGATGATCAGGTCCTCCAGGGCGGGGGCGGTGGCGCCGGCGGTGTCGAAGGTGGCGTTGCGCGCCACCGCCTGGACGACCTCGGCGGTGTCCGCGGCGGCCGCGTCGTGGTCCCCGTTCGGCGCCTGGCCGGCCGTCCCGAGCGTCAGCCCGCTGGTCCAGTCGATCAGTCCGGCCCCCAGCACCCCCGGGATTCCCATCGCCTGGGCCAACACCTGATCGATACCCGGCACTTCGGATCTCCTTCGCGAGGCTTGGACGACGGCTCGGACGACGGCTGGGACGACGGGACGGCGCTCCGGACGGGGCGGAAACGCCGAAGCCCTCCCGGGTGGCGCTGCGTGGGAGAGCCTTCACGGAAGGTTACTGAAGGTGTGCGCGTGGCACATGCCTCGTGGGCAGGTTCAAGGCAATTGACGCGTTCTCGCCCCTCGAAGCCGGTGCGGCGGCCGGCACGGCGGCCGCCCGGGGCCCCTACGGCACCCTTGGCACCGGCACCTGGCGCCTCATCAAATATCCGCCCACCAGGGCGAGTTGGCGCTCGCGGGCAGACCCGCGCGCCGGAAGCAACACCGCCCGCCCAGCCCTTCCGCCTCTTGGCCGGAAAGACAGGGTTCCGTCGTGCCGTCCGGCCGGCACCACTCCCGCCGACCCCCGGTCCGCCAACGGCCGGAAACCTACAGCTTGGTAAAGAATTGCGGGGCAAACCTGTTCAGGAGGGGCACGCAGACGACAGGATCCCCCCGTAGGCCTGTGATCAACGCCGCCACAAGTGGCGCACCATGCAGGGGGAACACACCACGTGAAGAAATCAGCAGTGCTCGGCGCCGCCGGCACCCTGGTGACCGGGGCTCTCCTCGCCACCGCGATAGCCACACCCGCCAGCGCGGGAGAACACCACAAGAAGGGCTCGGCCGAAGCCCGCGGAGTCCAGATCGCCGCCGCGCGTGCGGCCAAGAAGGGCATCGACTGGCAGGACTGCCCGGCCGACTGGGGCCTGAAGTCGCCCGTCCAGTGCGGTTTCGTCACCGTCCCGGTCGACTACGCCCGGCCCGACGGCCGCACCATCAAGATCGCCGTCGACCGTGCGGTCAGCACCGGCGGCAAGGAGGAGCGCCAGGGCTCCCTCCTCTACAACCCCGGTGGACCGGGCGGTTCGGGCATGCGCTTCCCGACCCGCATCACCACCAAGAACCCGCTGTGGGCCAAGACCGCCAAGGCGTACGACTTCGTCGGCTTCGACCCGCGCGGTGTCGGCCACTCCGCCCCGATCTCCTGCATCGACCCGCAGGAGTTCGTCAAGGCCCCGAAGGCCGACCCGGTGCCGGACAACGAGGCGGACAAGCGCGCCCAGCGCAAGCTCGCCAAGGAGTACGCGGACGGCTGCAAGGAGCGCAGCGGCGCCCTGCTGCCGCACATGACCACCGCGAACACCGCCCGCGACATCGACGTGATCCGCGCCGCGCTGCACGAGAAGAAGCTCAACTACCTGGGCGTCTCGTACGGCACGTACCTCGGCGCCGTCTACGCGACGCTCTTCCCCGGCCATGTGCGCCGGATGCTCGTCGACAGCGTCGTCAACCCGTCCCGCGAGAGTGTCTGGTACCAGGCCAACCTCGACCAGGACATCGCCTTCGAGACCCGCTGGGGCGACTGGAAGAAGTGGGTCGCCAAGAACGACGCCACCTACCACATCGGCGACACCCCCGCGAAGGTCCAGGCGGCGTGGGAGCAGCTGCGCGCCACCGCCAAGAAGGACGCCATCGGCGGCGTGGTCGGCCCGGCCGAGCTCACCGGCTTCTTCCAGAACGCGCCCTACTACGACTCGATGTGGGCCACCGTCGCGCAGGTCTGGAGCGCCTACCGCGCCGGCGACCCGAAGCCCCTGATCGAGAACGCCGGTCCCGACCTCAAGGACACCGCGGGCAACATCGCCGCGGAGAACGGCAACGCCGTCTACACGGCCGTCGAGTGCACCGACACCAAGTGGCCCACCAGCTGGCGCAAGTGGGACCGCGACAACACCCGCATCCACCGGCAGGCCCCGTTCATGACCTGGGCCAACGCCTGGATGAACCTGCCCTGCGCCACCTGGCCGGTCAAGCAGCAGCGTCCGGTCGAGGTCCGCACCGGCAAGGGTCTGCCGAGCGTGCTGATCGTGCAGAGCACCCGTGACGCGGCGACGCCCTACGACGGCGCCGTCGAGCTGCACAAGCGGTTCGCGGGCTCCCGCCTGATCACCGAGCGGGACGCCGGTTCGCACGGCGTCACCGGCCAGGTCAACCCCTGCATCAACGACCGGGTCGACGCGTACTTCCTGGAGGGGAAGACCGACGCCCAGGACGTGACCTGCGCCCCGCACGCCACGCCGAAGCCGGCCGCCTCGCCGGCCAAGGCCGCCGCTGCGGCCGCGGGCAGGGCCGACCTCCCGGCAGCCCGGTGATCCGGTAACCCACCGGAACCGTCAGGAGAAGAGGGCGGCCGGGAATCCTCCCGGCCGCCCTCGCCCTGTGTCCGAGCGCGGGCTCAGCCCGCGATCGGAGGAAACTTGGTCTACGTCTCGTGCTCACGCCGCGAACGCCTCGGCGAAGGCGGCCCTGGTGGGGGAGTCCGTACGGCGGTCCAGCACCGCGAACACCACCCGGCCGAACCGGTCGGCGAACCGGCCGGCAGCCAGCAGCTGGGCGGCGAACGCCCGTGCCACATCGGCGGGTTCGTTGCGGAACACCCCGCACCCCCAGGCGCCGAGGACCAGCTGACGGTACCCACCGGCCGCCGCGACCTCCAGCACCCGCTCCGCCCGTACGGCCAGCGCCGCCGGCACCCGCCCGGCCTCGGCCGGCCGCTGCCGCGCGATCACCCCCGCGTTCGGCGCCGCCGCCGTCAAGAACCCCGCCTCGTACGGCACTTCCAGCAGCGATCCGCGATCGTCCCGGAACACCGGCACGCCCGGTGAGAGGATCACCCGGTCGCTGTAGAACGGCGTCGGCTCGCGCCGGTGCGCCGCGTAGAACTCCGGTGCCTCGCGCACGCACGCGTACAGCGCCGACCCCCGGCACAGCGCCTCCTCCTGCGCCTGCGCACCGTTGAGATACCCACCGCCGGGATTCCGCGCCGAGGCGAAGTTCAGCACCGCGACCGGCCCGCCGCCGCTGCCGGCCAGCCGCCGCCCCGCCGTCAGGCTGCCTTCCCCCGTCACCTCGAACACGGTCTCCCGGCCGCCGTCCCCGGGCTCCGGCACCGTGACCGGCTCCGGCCCGTACAAGCGGGTCCCGGCCCGGGCCCGCGCCACCTGCTCCGCGATCTCCACCGGCCGCCCGCTCGGCGCCCGGTACCTCCCCTGCGCAACGATCCGCTCGGTCTCCTGCGCCATCCCCCGCAAACGGGCGCTCATCGACGGCACCCTTCTCGCCACGTCATCATGATGATCACGGTAGGGGCCCGGGGTGGGGTGCGCGATCGAATAACGGGGCGGCCGGCCGCGACGCTAGGAGGCTTCGGGCGGGGTGCGCGGCGTCGTGCGCCGGCGGCGCAGCTGCGGGTGCGGCCGGTCTTGGGCCTTGGCCTCGGTGGCGTACAGGTCGACGTACTCCTGCCCGGAGAGGGTGAGGATCGCGTACATGATCCGGTCGGTGACGGCACGCAGCGCGGTGCGCTCGTCGGCCAGGCCGGCGTACCGGGAGAAGTCCAGCGGTGCGCCGAAGCGGATGGTGATCCGTACGGCCCGCGGCAGCCGCCGGCCGGTCGGCTGCGCCTCGAACGTGCCGATCACGGCACAGGGGATCACCGGCACCCCGGCCCGCAGGGCCATCGCGGCGACCCCGGTGCGCCCCTTGTAGAGCCGGCCGTCGTGCGAACGGGTGCCCTCCGGATAGATCCCCAGCAGCCGGCCCTTGCGCAGCACGGCCAGGCCCGACGCGATCGCCGCCCGGGAGGCGCGGCCGCCGGACCGGTCCACCGGGATCTGCCCGGCCCCGCGGAAGAACGCCGCGGTCAGCCGCCCCTTCAGTCCCGGTCCGGTGAAGTACTCGGACTTGGCGAGGAACGTCACCCGGCGCGGCACGATCACCGGCATCACGAAGTGGTCGGCGAACGAGAGGTGGTTGCCGGCGATGATCGCGGCGCCCTCCTCGGGGACGTGCTCCAGGCCCTCCACCCGCGGCCGGAACACCAGTCGCAACAGCGGTCCCAGCAGGACGTACTTGAGCACCTGGTAGAACACGGGCGGCTCCCTCCGCGGCCGAGGCGGCAGCGAGTGTACGAGCAACCGCCGCCGTGAGTAACCACCCCGGCGCGCATCGATGCTGACGACGGATCCGCCCGGCAGCGGATTTGGCATCCCCGGACAACTTTCAACTCGCCCTGAGCGCCCCGTAGTTGGGTTCCCGTACTGACCGGTGAGCGAGCCCGGACCCGCTTCCGGGCCGAGGACAGGAGCCCTGCATGTCCCGCAAGAGAAGAGTCACCCGGCGACAGAAGATCGTGGTCGCGGTGAGCGCCGCGGCGCTGGTGGGTGGTATCGCCATCGTCACGACCGGCACCAGCCAGGCGTCGGTGGCCTGCGACGGACTGGCCACCGCCCTGAGCAACAACCAGAAGTTCATCGCCGACCAACAGGCCCACCCCGACGCCCAGTCGGCGGCGCGGATCGCCAACAGACAGGCGGTGATCAAGGAGATCCAGGTCAAGCAGCAGGCCGCCGGCTGCAGTGGGGGAGGCGGCGGCGCCGAGGCGGGTGCGCCACCCCAGGGCGGTGCGCCGCCCCAGAGCAGCGCACCGCCCGCCTCCGAGGCCCCACCGGGCTCCTCGGCCGACCCGTCCGCGTCCGGTGCCCCGCCCGCGGCCGGCGGCGACGTGGTCTGCCCCGGCGCGACGGTCACCCTCTCCGGCGAGGGCGGCGCACCGGCCGCCTCCAGCGGCCAGTTCCCCGCCGGCACGAAACTGAAGGTGACCAACCTGGACAACAACAAGTCGACGACGGTGTCCGTCACCTCGACGTCGGGCAGCTGTGTGCTGCTCAACAACGCCGCGTTCGAGCAGGTACGGGAGGAGGGCAAGTTCCTGATCCGGCACGCCCGCATCGAGCGCGTGGGCTAGCACGGACGGGACGCCCCCGGCGTGAGAGCCCGGGGTGAGAGCCCGTTCGCGAAAATCCCCTCCGGTCCGGTGGCCGGTGACGGAAGCCGCCTCCTCCGTCACCGGCCACCTTGTTCCGGACCGGCCCGGCGCGGACCGCGGGGCCCGGACCGAGGGGCCCGGAACGGCTCAGGAACGGGCCCCCGTCCGGGCGACCGCGCGGCGTGGCCGCTTGCGTGTCGGGGTCCGGCGGGGTGGCCTGAAGCCCCCAGCGTTCCCCAGGAGGCACCGATGCCCGTGCACCACCGACGCCGCACCGCGCGTGCCGCCGTGCCCGTCGCCGTGGTCGCGACCCTGTCCGCCGTGCTGGCCGGTGCGTTCTGTGCCGCCCCGGCCGGCGCCACCGAACCACCACCGCCGCCCGCCGGCCAGGGGCTGCTGCTGACCATCTCCGGGGACCACGACACCTGGATCCGTGGGGTGCGGCTCTCCTGCCCGGACGTCTACGGCCGGCACCCCCACGCGGCCGCCGCCTGCGACGCGCTGACCTGGGCCCGCGGCGATTTCGACGCGCTCCCCGGCGAGCCGCACGTCTGCAACCGGCAGTACAACCCGGTCACCGTCAGCGCGACCGGCAACTGGCGCGGCGTTCCGGTGAACTGGCGCAAGGAATTCCCCAACGCGTGCACGCTGGACTCCGCCACCGGGCCGGTCTTCCGCTTCTGAGCGCGCTCAGTTCGGCCGGGCCGCCACCACCCCGACCGTCACCACGGCCAGGATCACCCAGCAGAACCAGAGCCAGCCATTGGCGCCCAGCGCCACGGTGTAGGCGGTGGCGGCCACCAGACCGGTCACCGTGCACACGGCCATCGTCCTCACAGATCCGGGCATCCCGCATCCTCCTCACGGCGGCCCGGAGCCGGCAACGCAGCGGGCCGCGGCCATGGGACCATCGTCCCCGGCCGCGGCCCGTACCGCCAGATGGTCGGCCCACCCGCTTGCCGCCCTACCGCCCCCGCGCGTTGAGCGAGGCGAGGTACGCGTTGTAGTCGGCGAGGTCCTGGTCACCGTTGCGGTCCGCGGCCCGGTCGGCGCGTTGCGACTGCCGCTCCTCGGACTTGTACCACTGGAAGACCAGCGCGATCAGCACCACGACGGACGGGATCTCGCTGAACGCCCAGGCGATGCCGCCAGCGGCCTGCTGGTCGGCCAGCGCCTCGATGCCGAGCGAGGCCGGCGGGTGCAGGAAGGTGTCGACCATCGGCTCGGAGGCCATCATCAGCGCGATGCCGAAGAAGGCGTGGAACGGCATGCCCGCGAAGAGCTCCAGCATCCGCATCACGTAACCGGGCCGGTGCGGCCCCGGGTCGACGCCCATGATCGGCCAGAAGAAGACCAGGCCGACCGCGAGGAAGTGCACCATCATCGCGATGTGCCCGGCCCGGGACTCCATCAGGAGGTCGAACAGCGGCGAGAAGTAGAGCGCGTAGAGGCTCGCGATGAACAGCGGGATGGTGAACGCGGGGTGCGTGATGATCCGCATGTAGCGGCTGTGCAGCAGCGCCACCAGCAACTCCCGCGGGCCCTTGCGGCCGCGCCCGGCGGTGGGCAGCGCCCGCAGCGCCAGCGTCACCGGCGCACCGAGCAGCAGCAGGATCGGCGAGAGCATGCTCACGATCATGTGCTGGACCATGTGCACGCTGAACATCACCATGCCGTAGTCGTTCAGCCGGGTGCACATCGACAGTGCCACGGTGAGCACGCCCAGGGCCCAGGCGACGATCCGGCCGAGCGGCCAGGCATCGCCCCGGCGCCGCAGCCGGACGACCGCCCAGCCGTACAGCCCGAGGGCCAGCAGACAGCCGATGAGGAAGACCGGATCACCACCGAACGCGAGGCCCCGCCCCAGCGTGAACGGCGGTAGATCCATCTGCATGCCGTCCATGCCGTGCCCGCTGTGATCCATCCGCTCGCTCCTGATTCGTACCAATGCTCCGGCGACAAGCGTAGAACCGCCCCCGGCCGTGATCGTGGCCGGGGGCGGGTCGTACAGCGGGGAACTACCGTGCGGAGCGGACGGCGGTGCCGTGCGCGGTGGCCGGGGTCACAGTACGCACTCGGCCTCGTCGTAGCGCGCCGCCGGCACCGTCTTCAGGGTCTCCACGGCCTCGGCCAGCGGGACCAGCGTGATGTCCGTGCCGCGCAGCGCGGTCATCATGCCGAACTCCCCGCGGTGCGCGGCCTCGACGGCGTGCCAGCCGAAGCGGGTGGCCAGCACCCGGTCGTACGCGGTCGGGGTGCCGCCGCGCTGGACGTGGCCGAGGATGACCGGCCGGGCCTCCTTGCCGAGGCGGTTCTCCAGCTCGACGGAGAGCTGCCGGGCCACGCCCGCGAACCGCTCGTGCCCGTAGATGTCCTTGCCGCCGATGTCGAACGACATGGTGCCCTCGCGCGGCTTGGCGCCCTCGGCGACCACCACGATGGCGAACTTCTTGCCGGCCTCGAAGCGGGCCGACACCCGCGCGGTGAGCTCGTCGATGTCGAAGGGGCGCTCCGGCACCACGATCGCGTGCGCCCCGGCCGCCATGCCGGAGTGCAGCGCGATCCAGCCGGTGTGCCGCCCCATCACCTCGACGATCATGACCCGCTGGTGGGACTCGGCGGTCGTCTTGAGCCGGTCCAGCGCCTCCGTGGCGACGCCCACCGCGGTGTCGAACCCGAACGTCACGTCGGTGACCGCGATGTCGTTGTCGATGGTCTTCGGCACGCCGACGATCGGCAGCCCGGCGTCCGACAGCAGCCGCGCCGCCTTCAGCGTGCCCTCGCCGCCGATCGGGATGATCGCGTCCAGGCCCAGCTCGGCGACATGGCCGCGGGCCCGCTCCACGCCGTCGCGCAGATGGGCCGGCTGCACCCGGGACGACCCGAGGATGGTGCCGCCGCGGGCCAGGATGCCGCCGACGGCGTCGAGGTCGAGCTTGCGGTAGTCGGCTTCCAGCAGGCCCTTCCAGCCGTCGCGGAAGCCGATCACCTCATCGCCGTGGTCGGCGGTGGCGCGGTGGACGACGGAGCGGATGACGGCGTTCAGACCGGGGCAGTCGCCGCCGGAGGTGAGGACACCAATACGCATTGCTCGAAAACCCTCTGCAACGTAACCGGGGGGCCCGGACCCCGTCGTCCGGTTGTATGCCGCTCACCCTACAAGCGCGGGGCCCCCGGGCACACGTACGCCCGCAGTGCGGACTGCGGGCGTACGAAATGCCGTGAAAAGCCGTGGAAAGGCAGCTGTTGCTCAGGCGGGCTGGGTCGCGGCGGCGATCCGCTCCTGGCGGAGCGCCTCGTACCAGCGGTCGTCCACCGGGGGCAGTGCGTTGACGTCCAGCGCCAGCTTGATCAGCAGGTCGGCGATGTGCGGGTTGCGGGCCATCACCGGGCCGTGCATGTACGTGCCGAAGACGGTGTCGTTGTACGCGCCCTCGTAGCCGTCGCCGACACCGTTGCCCTTGCCGAACCGGACCTTGGCGAACGGCCGGGCGGTCGCGCCCAGGTGCGTCACGCCCTGGTGGTTCTCGAAGCCGGTCAGCGGCGGCAGCCCCAACTGCGGGTCGATGTCGGCGAGTACGTCACCGACGCAGCGCTCGCCCTCACCGCGGGTGGACACCACGTCCAGCAGCCCCAGGCCCTGCTGCCGCTCACCCAGGTCGTTGATGAACTCGTGGCCCAGGATCTGGTAGCCGGCGCACACCGAGAAGACGATCGCGCCGTTGGAGACCGCACGACTCAGCCCGCCGTCGCGGATCAGCCGCTCGGAGGCCAGCCGCTGCGGCCGGTCCTCACCGCCGCCGATCAGGTAGATGTCGCCGGAGGTGGGGATCTGCTGGTCGGACCGTACGTCCACGCGCTGGACGTCCAGACCGCGCTGGCGCGCCCGCCGCTCCACCACCAGGGCGTTGCCCTGGTCGCCGTAGGTGCTCAGCAGGTCCGGGTAGATCCACACCAGGCGCAGGCTGTTGTCACTCATGCTTGCTCGTCCTTGTCGTGAAGGTGGCTGGATCACGTCAGTTGCCCACCCGGCGACGCAGGTCCTGGAAGGCCGTGTAGTTGGCGATGACCTCGATGCGGCCGGGCGGCGCCAGCTGCACCGCCTCGTCCAGGCTCTCGCACACCTGGAAGTCGAGGCCCGCGACCTCCAGCCGCACCGCCAGGTCCAGCTTGCGGTCACCGAGCACGAAGATCGGGTGCCCGGCCAGCCGGGTGTAGTCGACGTCCCACAGCCAGGAGGTGTCCGTGCCGTCCGCGCCGCGGGCGTTCACCGACATGATCACCGGGGTCGGCGGCGGGTCGATCAGCGAGAAGGTCTCCAGCCAGCCGGCCGGGTTCTTCGCCAGCAGCAGCCGCAGCTCGCGCTGCTGGAACGTGACCACGTCGTAGCGGCCGGCGACCGCCTGCACCGAGAACATCCGCTCCAGGGCCACCTGCGGCGGCACCCCGAAGGCGGCGGCGACCGCCGCGGAGGTGGTCGCGTTGGCCTTGTTGGCCCGCCCCGGAAGCTGGAGCTTGATCGGCCAGGCGCTGCCGTGCGGGTCGAGGACGTGGTCGCCGGAGAGCGCCCAGCTGGGCGTGGGGCGGCGGAAACCGCACTCGGCGCAGAACCAGTCGTCGCCCGGCCGCTGCATCACACCACCGCAGGAGGGGCAGGACCAGGCGTCGTCCTTCCACTCCTGGCCGGCCGCGACCCACACCACGTTCGCGGACGACGAGGCCGCCCACACGATCAGCGGGTCGTCGGCGTTGGCCACGATCAGGGCCTTGGAGCCGGCCAGGCCCTCGCGCCACTTCTCCGCCAGCATCCGGGTCTCGGCGGCCCGGTCGAGCTGGTCGCGCGAGAGGTTCAACAGCGCTATGGCCTTCGGCGTGACGTCCCGCGCCACCCCGGCGAGGTACTTCTCGTCGACCTCGATGACGCCGTACTTGGCGTCCGAGCCGCCGGCCAGGGCGGAGGTGATGCCGGCCGGCATGTTGGCGCCGAGCGCGTTGGAGACCACCGGGCCGCTGGCCCGCAGCGCCTCCGCGATCAGCCGCGTCGTCGTGGTCTTGCCGTTGGTCGCCGACACCAGGACGACGTCCAGATGCCCGGCGAGCCGTGCCAGCAGGTCGGGGTCGAGCTTCAGCGCCACCCGGCCACCGATCACCGATCCGCTGCCGCGGCCCGCCGCGCGCGACACCGCCGCCGCGGCCTTGCCCGCCGTCACGGCCAGCTTGGCCCGCGGCGACAGCGGCTCCGTGTTGCCTGCCATCGTCCTAGATCCTCCTTGCATCCGGCGCCCGGCGTGCGGCTGCCGGTGGAACGCCTCCTCCGCTGCCGACGACCGGCCGGAGGCTTCGGTCGGGGATCAGCCTATCGAGATCCGGCGGCGGGCCCGAACCCCGCCACCCGTCCGGCGACATCCGGCGGTGCCCAGGACCGTACGCTTGTCCCATGCGCCTCCGCACCATCCCCGGCAGTTCCGGCCGGCCCCGCCCGCTGCGTCTGCTCGGCGATCCGGCCCTGACCGGGCCCTGTCAGGAGGTCACCGCGTTCGACGATGAGCTGGCCGCACTCATCGAGGACATGTTCGCGACGATGTACGCCGCGCACGGCGTCGGGCTCGCCGCCAACCAGATCGGCGTCCCGCTGCGGGTCTTCGTCTACGACTGCCCCGACGACGAGGACCGCCGCCACCTGGGGCACCTGGTCAACCCCCGGCTCGTCGAGACCGACGGACCGGTGATCCGCGGGCCCGAGGGGTGCCTCTCGCTCCCCGGCATCGAGGCCGGCACCCCGCGCCACGACCGGGCCGTGGTGACCGGTTTCAGCGCGTCCGGCGAACCGCGCACGGTGACCGGCACCGGCTTCTTCGCCCGCTGTCTGCAGCACGAGTGCGACCATCTCGACGGCGGTCTGTACGTCGACCACCTCACCGGGCTGCGCCGCCGCCGGGTGCTGCGCGCCGCGGCCCGGTCGCCGTGGGCCGCGGACCCGGAGACGTCCGGCCGCTGACCGGCCGGCTCCCCCTCCGGCCCGCTGCTCCCCTGCCCCTCTGCTGTCGTACGTCCTCAGAACCCGGGGCTGTCCTCGCGGTCCTTGAGGGCGGCCAGCTGACCCCACAGCAGATCGGTCAGGTGCTGGACCAACTGCTCGCGGGAGCAGGGGCGTTCGCGCAGCCACCAGTCGCCGGCGCCGTGCATCATGCCGACGATGCCGTGGCCCCAGACCCGGGCCCGCTCCTCGCCGCCGGGGCCGAGGTCGAGCCGTTCGATGATCACGGTGGCCAGCTCCTCGCCGAGCCGGCGCAGCAGCGGAGCGGCGTGCCGCCCCACGTCGAAACCGGACTCCGACGGGGTGTTCTCCTCCGCCGGGTGCATCAGGAAGCGGTACACCTGCGGACGGGCCTCGATCGCGAGCAGATAGGCGTCGAGAGTGGCCTCGACCCGGTCGCGGCGCAGGACCGACGCGTCGAGCGCGGTGCGCAGGTTGAGCAGCAGGGCGTCGGTGTGCCGGACGGCCAGCGCGCGGTACAGACCGCCCTTGTCGCCGAAGTGCCGGTAGAGGATCGGCTTGGTGATGCCCGCCTCCGCGGCGATGGCGTTCATCGAGGCGTCCGGGCCGTCGCGCAGCACGATGCGCTCGGCGGCCTCCAGCAGCTCCCGCCGTCTGCGCTCGGTCGCCGAGTGCCGGCGGCCGTTGTTGTCTGTGCTCTCCATGGTCGTGCTCCCCACCCTCGTGACTCCGTGGCGCTCGCGCAACGTAACACCCGATCTTCGCCGGTAATCCGGCACAGGGGGAGTTGACATCGCTTACTGACGAGTAACACACTTCGCGTTACCGCTAGTAACATGAGAAATGCCTGCACTGGAGGGGACATGGCCGAGTTCACCATGGAGCTCAACGACGAGCAGAAGGAAGTCCGTGACTGGATTCACGGCTTCGCCGCGGACGTCGTGCGCCCCGCCGCCGCCGAATGGGACGAGCGCGAGGAGACCCCCTGGCCCGTCATCCAGGAGGCCGCGAAGATCGGCCTGTACTCGCTGGACTTCTACGCCCAGCAGTTCTTCGACCCCACCGGCCTCGGCATTCCCATGACCATGGAGGAGCTCTTCTGGGGCGACGCGGGCATCGCGCTGTCCATCGTCGGCACCGGTCTGGCCGCCGTCGGCGTCCTCGCCAACGGCACCGAGGAGCAGATCGGCACCTGGGTCCCGCAGATGTACGGCGACGCCGACGACGTCAAGGTGGCCGCCTTCTGCTCCTCCGAGCCCGACGCCGGCTCGGACGTCGCCTCGATGCGCACCCGCGCCGTCTACGACGAGGCCAAGGACGAGTGGGTCCTCAACGGCACCAAGACCTGGGCGACCAACGGCGGCATCGCAGGCGTCCACGTCGTCGTCGCGGTCGTCGACCCCGAGCTGGGCTCCAAGGGCCACGCCTCCTTCATCGTCCCGCCGGGCACCCCCGGCCTGTCCCAGGGCCAGAAGTTCAAGAAGCACGGCATCCGCGCCTCGCACACCGCCGAGGTCGTCCTGGAGGACGTCCGCGTGCCCGGCCACTGCCTGCTCGGCGGCAAGGACAAGCTCGACGAGCGCCTCGCCCGGGCCCGCGAGAAGGCCAAGGCGGGCGGAGAGAGGGTGAAGAACGCCGCGATGGCGACGTTCGAGGCGTCCCGCCCGGCCGTCGGCGCCATGGCCGTCGGCACCGCCCGCGCCGCCTACGAGGAGGCGCTGGAGTACGCCACCACCCGCGAGCAGTTCGGCCGCCCGATCATCGACAACCAGGGCGTCGCCTTCCAACTCGCCGACATGCGCACCCAGATCGACGCGGCCCGCCTCCTCGTCTGGCGCGCCTCCTGGATGGCCACCACGGGCAAGCCCTTCACTTCAGCCGAGGGCTCGATGTCCAAGCTGTTCGCGAGTGAGACCGCCAAGAAGGTCACGGCCCAGGCCATCCAGATCCTCGGCGGCAACGGCTTCACCCGCGAGTACCCGGTGGAGCGCATGCACCGCGACGCCGCGATCTACACCATCTTCGAGGGCACCAGCGAGATCCAGCGCCTGGTCATCGCCCGGACGCTGTCGGGGATGCCGATCCGGTAGCGGCGGACGTCCGTAGGCGCGGCGCGGCCGACCCGGTAACGGGTGGGCCGCGCCGTCTTCACGGGAATGTCACAAGTTCTTCACTTCATCTATTTCTGGATTCAACCAGCCGCTACTCTCGCCCTCCCGGAACAACCTTGGGGGGATCGTGACGTATCAGCAGCATCCGGCTCAGCCCGGACATCAGCCGCCACCGCCGCCCGGCATGTACGCCCCGCCGCCGAAGAAGATGAGCACCGGAGCGAAGATCGGTCTCGGCTGCGGAGGTGCGGTGGGCGTGTTCGTCGTCCTCGCCGTCATCGGCGCGGCCCTCAGCGGGGGTGACGCCCCATCCCGAACGGGTAAGCCGGACCAGGTCGCCGCGGCTCCGAAGCGGGAGCGGCAGGCGAAGGACGACGCCAAGTCCGCTACGGCGAAGGGGAGTTCGGCCCGGGAGAAGCCCGGTGTGGCTCCGGAGGTGAAGCCCAAGGTGCCCGCGTCGCAGGCCGACCGGTTCAAGGCGTTCGTGAACAAGAACGGGACCGCCGACGAAAAGGCGGCCCTCGCGCACGTCACCAAGGTCCAGGGCGCCGACGAGCGGAACGACATCCTCGACTCGGTCGACGTCTACACGGACTTCACCGGCGGGCTGATGGGGCCGCACCAGGGCGAGGGGAAGCTCATCGCCAGCGCCTTCGCCGACTGGAAGGACTCCAAGAACGGTCTGGTCACCGTCTACGACGCCAAGGGGGAGCTCCTCTCCAACGGCAACTTCTAGTCCGGTCCTGATCCGGACACCCCGACGCCCCGCCGCGAGTAATCGCGGCGGGGTGTCGTCGTTTCGGTGCCTGCGCCGCTTCGGCGCCCCTTGCTGCAGGTCTTCCGGTCGGGCCGGCAGGGCTGCCCCTTGACGGCCGGTGCGTCGCGCTTTAACTTCCTTCCATAAAGCAAAACATTAATTCCACGATACGGAATCAGATGTCCCGGCTCTTGCCGGGGTCCGCTCGTGACAGGTCGACGCAGGAGTACGCGATGCCTCGAATGACAGCCGCCCGCGCCGCGGTGGAGATCCTCAAGCGCGAGGGCGTGACCAACGCCTTCGGAGTCCCGGGCGCCGCGATCAACCCCTTCTACGCCGCGCTCAAGGGCGCCGGCGGGATCGACCACACGCTGGCCCGTCACGTCGAGGGCGCCTCGCACATGGCCGAGGGCTACACCCGGACCCACCCGGGCAACATCGGCGTCTGCATCGGCACCTCCGGCCCGGCCGGCACGGACATGATCACCGGCCTCTACTCCGCGATCGGTGACTCCATCCCGATCCTCTGCATCACCGGCCAGGCGCCGACCGCGGTGATCCAGAAGGAGGACTTCCAGGCCGTCGACATCGCCTCGATCGCCAAGCCCGTCACCAAGGCCGCGACCACCGTCATGGAGGCCGCCCAGGTCCCCGGCGTCTTCCAGCAGGCCTTCCACCTGATGCGTTCCGGCCGTCCCGGCCCGGTCCTGATCGACCTGCCGATCGACGTCCAGCTCACCGAGATCGACTTCGACCCGGAGACCTACGAGCCGCTGCCGGCCTTCAAGCCGACCGCGACCCGCGCGCAGGCCGAGAAGGCCCTCGCGCTGCTCAACGAGTCGGAGCGCCCGCTGATCGTCGCCGGTGGCGGCATCATCAACGCCGACGCCGCCGACCTGCTGGTCGAGTTCGCCGAGCTGACCGGCACCCCCGTCGTCCCGACCCTGATGGGCTGGGGCATCCTCGCCGACGACCACGAGCTGAACGCCGGCATGGTCGGTCTGCAGACCTCGCACCGCTACGGCAACGCCAACTTCCTGGAGTCGGACTTCGTCCTGGGCATCGGCAACCGCTGGGCCAACCGCCACACCGGCAAGCTGGACGTCTACACCCAGGGCCGCAAGTTCGTCCACGTCGACATCGAGCCCACCCAGATCGGCAAGATCTTCGCCCCGGACTACGGCATCGCCTCGGACGCCAAGGCCGCGCTGGAGCTGTTCGTCGAGGTGGCCAAGGAGCTCAAGGCCGCGGGCAAGCTGCCCGACCGCGGCGAGTGGGCCGCCTCCACCCAGGAACGCAAGGCCCAGCTGCAGCGCCGTACGCACTTCGACAACATCCCGATGAAGCCGCAGCGCGTCTACGAGGAGATGAACAAGGCCTTCGGCCCGGAGACCCGCTACGTCACCACCATCGGCCTGTCCCAGATCGCCGGCGCGCAGATGCTGCACGTCTACAAGCCGCGCCACTGGATCAACTGCGGCCAGGCCGGCCCGCTCGGCTGGACCATCCCGGCCGCGCTGGGCGTCGCCACCGCCGACCCCGAGACGCCGGTGGTCGCCCTCTCCGGTGACTACGACTTCCAGTTCATGATCGAGGAGCTGGCGGTCGGCGCCCAGCACAAGATCCCCTACGTCCACGTCCTGGTGAACAACGCGTACCTGGGCCTGATCCGGCAGGCGCAGCGCAACCTGGACATCAACTTCCAGGTCAACCTGGAATTCGAGAACATCAACTCGCCGGAGATCGGTGTCTACGGCGTGGACCACGTCAAGGTCGCCGAGGGGCTGGGCTGCAAGGCCATCCGGGTCACCGACCCGAACGAGCTCGGCGCCGCCTTCGAGGAGGCCAAGAAGCTGGCCGCCGAGTACCGCGTCCCGGTCGTCGTCGAGGCAATCCTGGAGCGGATCACCAACATCTCGATGAGCGGCAGCGACATCGCCAGCGTCAACGAGTGGGAAGAGATCGCGACCGAGCCGGGGCACGCCCCCACCGCGATCAAGCCGCTCAAGTCCTGACGCCGGACCGGCCCGGCGTTCCGCCGCCGGGCCGGATCCGGAGGCGAACCGGGCGCGCTCTTGACCGGCGCGCCCGGCCTCGCCACCATCCCGTAGCACGGGCATACCGTAACGCAGAAAAACAGTTCCACTATCCGGAAGGAGCGCCGGCCCTCATGGGTTTCACGGACACGCGCTTCAACGTCAATCTGTCGATCCTGTTCACCGAGCTTCCGTTGCTGGAGCGGCCGGCGGCCGCGCGGGCGGCGGGTTTCACGGCGGTGGAGCTGTGGTGGCCGTGGGTGGACGCCCCGGTTCCGGACGAGGCGGAGCTGGCCGCGCTGCGGGATGCGCTGAGCGAGGCCGGTACGCAGCTGGTGGGGCTGAACTTCTACGCCGGCCAGCTGCCCGGCCCCGATCGTGGTGCGCTGTCGGTTCCGGGGGAGGAGTCGGAGAAGTTCCGGGCGAACGTGCCGGTGGCGATCGAGTTCGCCCGCTCGCTGGGCTGCACGACCTTCAACGCCCTGTACGGCAACCGCGTCGAGGGCGTGGAGGCGGCCGAGCAGGATGCGCTGGCGCTTGCGAATCTGGTGTTCGCGGCGCGGGCGGTCGGTGAGGTGGGTGGGACGCTGCTGATCGAGGCGCTCAATGCGCCCGAGTCGCCGAAGTGCCCGATCGTCTCGGCGCCCAAGGCCATCGAGATCGTCGACGCGGTCAACGCCGCGACCGGGTTGGACAATGCCCGGTTCCTGATGGACCTGTACCACCTGTCGATGAACGGCGAGGACCTCGACGAGGTCATCGACCGCTACGCGGCCAAGACCGCGCATGTGCAGATCGCCGACAACCCCGGCCGCGGCGCCCCCGGCACCGGCGAACTGGACTTCCCCGACCTGCTCGACCGGCTCAAGAAGGCCGGCTACGACGGCTGGATCGGCCTGGAGTACAAGCCCGGCGACGGCCCCAGCGCCGGCGCCTTCGAATGGCTCCCGGCCCCGCTGCGCGCGGCCACCACCTCCTGACCGCGCCGCTTCTGAGTGCGGCCCTCCCCTCGTCTGACGTTTTCGTTTTCTTGAAAGGCACCCTTGTGAGCAACCTCGCCGATCCTTCCCTCCCGACCCGCCCTGCGATCGCGTGGATCGGTCTGGGCATCATGGGCTCGCCCATGGCCGAGAACCTGATCAAGGCCGGCTACACCGTCACCGGCTACACCCTGGAGGCCGACAAGCTCGACCGGCTGGCCAAGGCCGGCGGCAGTGCGGCCGGCTCCATCGCCGAGGCCGTCGCCGACGCGGACGTGGTCATCACCATGGTCCCGGCCTCCCCCCAGGTCGAAGCCATTGCCTACGGACCCGACGGCATCCTGGAAAACGCCCAGCGCGGCGCACTGCTGATCGACATGTCCTCGATCACCCCGCAGACCTCCATCGACCTGGCCCGCGCCGCCGGCGAGAAGGGCATCCGGGTCCTGGACGCCCCCGTCTCCGGCGGCGAGGCCGGCGCCATCGAAGCCGTCCTGTCCATCATGGTCGGCGGCGAACAGGCCGACTTCGACGCCGCCCGCCCGATCCTCGAAGCCCTGGGCAAGACCATCGTGCGGTGCGGACCGCACGGCTCCGGCCAGACCGTCAAGGCCGCCAACCAGCTCATCGTCGCCGTCAACATCCAAGCCTGCGCCGAAGCCGTGGTCTTCCTGGAGAAGTCCGGCGTCGACCTCGGTGCCGCCCTGGACGTCCTGGGCGGCGGACTGGCCGGCTCCACCGTCCTGGCCCGCAAGAAGGACAACTTCAAAACCCGCGACTTCACCCCCGGCTTCCGCATCGACCTGCACCACAAGGACATGGGCATCGTCACCGACGCCGCCCGCACCGTCGGCGCCGCCCTGCCCGTCGGCTCCGTCGTCGCCCAACTCGTCGCCTCCCTGCGCGCCCAGGGCGACGGCGGCCTGGATCACTCCGCCCTCCTCCGCGGCGTCGAACGCCTCTCCGGATACCCGACCGAAGGCTGAGCCGGTCCGCGGGTACGTCCCGCGACGGTCCCGGAACGGCCGGTGCCGCGACCGCCGCACTGCGGTCGCGGCGCCGGTATGCCCATTTCCCACGTCGTCGTGCAGTCCCTGCTCCCGACTCCCCGTCGAGTCAGCGGACGAATGTCACCGGCAGACGCGCCGGTCCGCGCATCAGACGCGTGCGCCGCCATTCCACCGCGTCCGGGCCGTGGGCCGCGGGCCGGATGTCGGTCCAGCGCGTCAGCAGCACCTCGAACGCGATCCGGGCCTCGACGCGGGCCAGTGCCGCGCCGAGGCAGTGGTGCGGGCCGTGCCCGAAGGAGAGGTGCCCGCCCGCGCGGCCGAGTCGTACGGAGTCCGGTGCGTCGAACCGTGCCGGATCGCGGTTGGCGGCGCCGGGCGCGACCTGGACGACATCGCCCGCGGCGATCGTGGCGCCGCCGAGGACCAGCGGTTCGGTGGCGTAGCGGAAGGTCGCGACGGTCAGCGGGCCGTCATGGCGCAGGAATTCCTCGACCGCGGCGGGCAGCAGTGCGGGGTCGGCCCGGAGCCGGGCGCGCAGGGCGTCGTCACGGAGCAGGGTCACCATGCCGTTGCCGATGAGGTTGGCCGTCGTCTCGTGCCCGGCGACCACCAACAGGGCGGCCAGTGAGACCAGTTCGGGCTCGGAGAGCCGATCGCCGTCGTCCCGGGCGGCGATCAGCCCGCTGAGGACGTCGTCCCCGGGGGCCGCGCGCCGTTCCGCGATCAGCCGGGTCAAATAGCCGCTCAGGGCGTGCGACGCACGGTCCACGGTGTCCGGGGCGGCCGCGGCGAACAGCTCGTCGGACCAGCGCCGGACCGCCGCGCGGTCCGGATCGGGGATCCCCAGCAACTCGCTGATCACGGCGATCGGCAGCGGCACCGCGAAGCCCTCGACCAGATCCGCCTCGTCCCGTTGCGCCAGGGCGTCGGCCAGTTCTCCGGCCAGCACCCGGATGCGCGGTTCCAGGCGTGCGACGGCCGCCGGGGTGAACGCCGTCATCGCCAGTTTCCGCAGCCGGCCGTGGTCCGGCGGGTCGGTCGCGAGCAAGGTGCGGCTGACCGCCGGGGCCAGGTTGCGGTTGCTCGGCCGATCGGCGAAGTAGCGGGCGGTGTCCTTCGACAGCCGGGCGTCGGCCAGCGCCGCCCGCGCCTCCGCCCAGCCGGTCACCAGCCACGTCGTCCGGCCGTTCCCGGTCCTGATCCGCTGTACGGGACCACCCGACCGCACGGCGGCGAGCAGCGGATACGGGTCCCGGAAGTACTCCGGCGAGGCCAGGGGATCCGCTCCCGAGCCGTTTCTCTGCACGGCAACACCATTCCTTCTGGGGCTTCTCTGCCGGGAAGTCCCGGTACGCAGCCCCCGCAACGCAACCATTCCTGCATTCCTTGCGCGGGCAACGATTGCTGCCCCTGGGGGCGGCCGACGTGCGGGAGTGCGCCGCGCGTCGCACGCTGGAGGCATGACCGAGCACCCGCCAGTCATCGTGCACCCGCCGACGCCGTCCGGTGGACGACGGGTGACCGTGCGTGGGCAGATCGTCGGCCTGGCCCACGGCCGCGGCGACGTCGCCGAATTCCTCCGCCGGGCGGGGGTCGCCGGCCCGGCGGAGGACATCCGGCTCGACGACCCGGGGCTGGTCGAATGGCGGGGTGGTTCGCTGGACGACTGGCCGATGCCGTCCGCCTGAGCGACCGGCCGGGCACGAGACCGTGTCCCTTGGCAGCACGACGTCCGATTTCCGCCGGTGCACGCCTGCGACCTGCGGCACAGTGGTTTGCGTGACACTCATGACGCTCTACACCCACCTCGACAGCCCGCTGGGCGAACTCCTGCTGGTCGGGGAGGAGTCGGCCACCGCACCGGGCGGTACCGCGCTCGTCTCGCTGTCCCTGCCCGGGCAGAAGGGCGGTGCGGCCGTGCAGGACGGCTGGGTCCGCGACCCCGCCGCGTTCGACGGGATCGCGCGGCAGCTGCGGGCCTACTTCGACGGGACGCTGACCCGCTTCGACATCGAGTACGCCGACACCGCGGCCACCCGCGGCACCGCCTTCCAGCGGCGCGTCTGGCAGGCCCTGGAGGCCGTTCCGTACGGCACCACGACCACGTACGGGCGGGTCGCCGAGGCGATCGGGGCGGCGCCGGCGGCGGTCCGTGCGGTGGGGACCGCGATCGGCCGCAACCCGCTGCTGATCGTCCGGCCCTGCCACCGCGTGATCGCCGCGAACGGCGCGCTCTCGGGCTACGCGGCCGGCCCGGAGAGCAAGCGGCGGCTGCTCGGCCTGGAGGGCGCCGCACCGCGCCCGCTCTGACCCCGCCGGCGGGCGGCGCGCTCAGAGCATGGAGCCGCCGGTGACGTCGATGCGCTGCCCGGTGATCCAGCGGGAGTCGTCGGAGGCGAGGAACGCGGCGACGTCGGCGATGTCGGCGGGGCGGCCGAGCCGGTTGAACACCGAGATGGCCGCCAGTGCGGCATGGGCCTCGGGCGTCGCCCGCATCGCGGCGTTCATGTCCGTCTCGATGAAGCCGGGGGCGATGGTGTTCACCGTGATCCCGCGCTCGCCGAGGTCCTTGGCGAGGGTGAGGGTGAGGGTCTCCACCGCGCCCTTGGAGACGCCGTAGGCGATGGTCGACGGGAACGCCGTAGTGGTCACCGCCGACGAGATGTTGATGACGCGTCCGCCGTCGCGCATCCGGCGCAGCCCGTGCTGGGTGACGAAGAACGGCGCCTTGGTGTTGACCGCGAGGATGCGGTCGAACTCCTCGGGGGTCACCTCGTCGATGTGCCCCGGCAGGCTGATCGCGGCGTTGTTGACGAGGATGTCCAGGCCTGCCCGTGCGCCGTGCGCCGCCAGTCCGTCGTCGAAGGCGGAGAAGAGAGCCTCGGCGTCGCCCGGCACTCCCAGTTCCGCGCCGATTATGAAGGCTTGGCCGCCGGCGCCTCTGATGTGTTCGACGGTCTCCTTGGCCGCGATGTCGTTGCTGCCGTAGTGGACGGCGACCAGCGCGCCGTCCTGGGCCAGGCGCTGGGCGATGCCCCGGCCGATGCCCCGGCTGGCGCCGGTCACCAGCGCGGTCTTCCCGTTGAGGTCACCCATGAGTGTTGGCCTTCCATGTAGGTGAGGCGGGCATGCGGCCGCCTATGACTGTGGCATGCGGGGGAATGCTGCGCTGCCGGCCGGGCCGCGCGAGGCGTGTGGCGGGTGAGCCGCGTCGCTCAGTCGCGGGCGTCCAGCGCCGTCAGGGTGGTCACGAAGACCGGCTCGTCGTGCTGCATGCCGGTGACCTGGACGGTGGTGCTGCAGGGAAGTGCCGAGGGGACGTGCCGGGCCTCGAGCACGCAGGGCACGCCGTGCTCGGCGTAACGGCGGAATTCGGTGCCGACGGCGTACGGGACGAAACCGCCGGGCGCGGTGCGGGCGCGGGCGGCCTGTTGTGCGGCGTCGAGCAGCACCATTCCGGGGATATGGTCGTTCGCCGGGTTGACGACCGCGGCATGACCGGGGGCGACGCGCAGCACCCAGCGGTCCGGCCGGCCGGTGGGGGAGAGCAGGACGTCGTGCTCGGTGGCGCTGCCGGTGAGGTGCGGCGCGACGGCGGGCGGCAGCGGGCGGAGGTCGCACCGGGCGGTGAGGCGGTCGCCGCGGATCCGGCCGTAGACACCGGGCGAGGTAACGGTCACATTGGAGTGGCCCGTCGCGACGATCCGGCCCGCCTTACGGATGGTCATGTCGAACCGGCCGCTCACCAGAGTGCCGGTCCGCATCCGCAGTTTGCTGCAGGTGACGTCGATCGTCAGGGACGTGGGCCGGTCGCCCACGGCGAGGTGTTCGGGATCCATGGTGTAGACGAGGTCGCCGAGGATGAAGTGGTGTCCGACCGGAACGCCGAGTTCTGTATGGCAGAGCAACAGCCCGGCCTGGCGGATGGTCTCCCCCGTGAGAATGGGATGATGCCGGCCGTGAGGGGTGGTGAAGTACCCGTGTTCGTGGGGCCACTCGGCGGTCAGCGAGAAGTGCGCGTCGTCCACCCGCCGCCAAGAGGTGACCAGCACGTCGTCGAGGAGGGGGCGATGGACCCATTCCCGGGGGACGCGGGTGCGGGAGGTGGGCGGAACGGAGTCGCCGGGGTTGCGGGGGTGGTGCAGCTGTTGCGGGGTCGTGGGCTGAGCGGTGCCGCTGACGTGCATCGTGTCGCTCATGGCTGCCCCCAGGCGTCTCCACGGGATGAGGTCCATCGCTGTTAAGATACGTACCATCCGGTTTTATTTTCAATGCCGGGCTGAGGGAAGGGGGAAATACGCTGGTGGCGGGGCGACTTGCAGTGGTGGCCACACCGGCGGCAACGGAAGATTTCGAGAGACAGGAGGCGTCCTGTGGCACAACAGGACCGCGCGATCAGGACCCGGCGAGTGATCTTGGAGTCGGCCGCCGCAGTGTTCGACGAGCAGGGTTATGACCGTGCGACGATCGCCGAAGTCCTCGAACGCGCCGGGGTGACGAAGGGCGCCTTGTATTTCCACTTCGCTTCCAAGGAACAGCTCGCGCTCGCCATTCTCCAGGAGCAGGTGGTCGACATCGACGTCGCGCCGCAGCCGATCAAACTGCAGGAATTCGTCGACGCCGGGCACGTGCTGGCCTTCCGGCTGCGCACCGACCCGATTCAGCGCGGGGCCGCGCGGCTGGCCGTCGAGCAGAGCTCCAACCATCTGGACCGCAGGCAGTCGATGCTCGCCTGGGGCCAGTTCGTCGAGGGGTTGTTCAGCGAGGCCAAGGGGCGCGGCGAGGTGCTGGAGAGCGTTGACGTGCGGGACACCGCCGAGCTTTTCGTCGGCGCCTTCGCCGGATTGCAGATGATGTCGCAGGCGTTTTCCAACCGGGCCGACCTCTCCCACCGGCTGACCGTTTTCTTCCAGCACACGCTGCCCAGCATTGCCGTGCCCGCCATCCTCGCCAAGCTCTACCTCGAAGCCGATCGCGGGGAGAAACTGAATGCCGCACTGCAGCGGAAGGCGCAGCCCGCGGCGGGGGACGGCGCCGGACTGGATGTCGTCGCGAGCTGAGAAGCGCCCTGCTGGACGATTGGCGTAAAGCGCAGAATTCGGGCGGGAAAACATACCGCGCACGCGGTGTTGATCGGCCGTGGTCCGGAGGCATTGCGAAGACCTCGGGAAGGTGTCGCGGAAACGCCGCGGCGCCTTCTTCGTGCGTCGGATTGTCAGTGGTGTGCGCTTCACTGGTTCTCGGCGGTCCGGTGGGCGGCGTGAGGCAGATCACCGTGCGGTGCTGCGGATGCCTCCCGACGTGCGGAATAGGCCGCCGAGTGGAAACGTTCGTCATGCACGTATCAAGGGCTCGCCGTGTCGACGCCCTGCCCCGTTCCCTGACGACTTCTCACGACTTCGCACGCTTCTCACGACGTCTGAGACGACACTCCTTCCGCCGCCTGGAGGCCACACGTATGACGCAGACGACGACGGATCAGCTCCCCGGAAGGGGCGTGGGTACCGTGGGCGCCACCGAGGCCCCCGCGGTGTCCGGACCGGCCGCGGACGGACAGCGCAGAGCCGGCGGTGCCCTCGTCCCGATCCTCGCCTTCGCCGGCATCGTCGTCGCGGTGATGCAGACGCTGCTCGTACCGGTCATCAAGGACCTGCCGGTGCTTCTCGGTACCGCACCGAGCAACGCCACCTGGGTCATGACGGCCACCCTCCTCGCCGGTGCCGTCGCCACCCCCATCATGGGACGGCTCGGCGACCTCTACGGCAAGCGGCGGATGCTGCTGACCAGCCTCGCGGTCATGGTCGTCGGCTCGCTGGTCTGCGGGTTCACCAGCGACCTGGTCACGATGATCGTCGGGCGGGCGCTGCAGGGCTTCGCCATGGGCGCGATACCGCTCGGCATCGGCATCATGCGGGACGCGCTGCCGCGCGAACGGCTCGGCTCGGCCATGGGCCTGATGAGCTCGTCCATAGGCGTCGGCGGCGGACTCGCGCTGCCCGTCGCCGCCCTCGTCGCCCAACACGCCGACTGGCACAGCCTGTTCTTCGGTGCCGCCGGACTCGGCGTGCTCTCCATCCTGCTCACCCTGCTCCTCGTGCCCGAGACGCCGGTCCGCGCCCCGGGCCGCTTCGACGTGGCGGGCGCCGTCGGGCTCTCCGCGGGGCTGGTGGCCCTGCTGCTGCCGATCACCAAGGGCAGTGACTGGGGCTGGAGTTCACCCACCACCCTCGGGCTGTTCGGGATCGCGGTGCTGGTCCTGGTGCTGTGGGGCGTGATGGAACTGCGCATCGCCGACCCGCTGGTGGACCTGCGCACCACCGCCCGCCGCGAGGTGCTGCTGACCAACCTCGCCTCGATCACGGTCGGGGTGGCCTTCTACGCGATCTCGCTGGTGCTGCCGCAGCTGCTGCAGCTGCCCGAGTCGACCGGCTACGGCCTGGGCGAGTCCATGGTGGTGGCCGGCCTGTGCATGGCGCCCCTCGGGCTGACCATGATGCTGGTCGCGCCGGTGTACGCCCGGATCGCGGCCCGCCGCGGCCCGAAGGCGACGTTGCTGCTGGGCATGCTGGTCATCGCCGTCGGATACGGCGCGGGCATCGGCCTGATGAACGCTGCCTGGCAGACCGTCATCATCGCCGTGGTCGTCGGCGCCGGCATCGGGCTGGCGTACTCCTCGCTGCCCGCGCTGATCATCGGCGCCGTCGACGCCTCCGAGACCGGCGCGGCCAACGGCCTGAACACCCTGATGCGTTCGATCGGTACCTCGGTGTCGAGCGCGGTGATCGGCATGGTGCTGGCCCATATGTCCCAGCGGATGGGGCCGGTCACGGTGCCCACCATGGCCGGCTTCCGGGTCTCCTTCCTGATCGCCACGGCCGCGGTCGTCCTCGGCGTGGCGCTGGCCTCCTTCCTGCCGTCACAGCGCAAGCCGTCCCGGCCGACCCTGGTGGCCCGGAGCACGGACGATGCCGAGCACGGGCCAGGTGAGGTCGGCGAGGACGGCCTCGACCACGGGACCGGCCGGGGCAGCGACATCGACATCGACATTCCGACCGATACCGACCGCGGGACGGACCAGGGCGACGGCGCGGACACCGACCGGCGGACCGGCCGGGACAGCAAGGAAAGCGGGGCCGCGTCCGGCCCCCGGCCCGGATTCCGGGGACGGGTCCTCGGGTCCCACGGCGGGCCGGTCCCCGGTGCGAGCGTCACGCTGATCGACCACCAGGGGCGGCAGGCCGGCGTCACCACCGCCGCGTCCGACGGGCGGTACGCGCTCGCCGCCCCGGCGGCCGGTACGTACGTCCTGACCGGCGCCGCGCCCGGACACGCCCCGTACGCCGCCTCCGCGACCTACCGCGGGGCAGGTATGACCGTCGAGACCGATCTGCTGCTCACCGTGAGCGGCCGGCTCCACGGCACGCTGCGCGGCGGCCCCGGGGGCACTCCGCTCGCCGGCGGCGGCATCGTCGTCACCGATACGGCGGGCGAGGTGGTGGCCCGGACGGCCGCCGGGGCCGAGGGGCGGTGGGAGGTCACCGAACTCCCGCCCGGCAGCTACACGCTGGTCCTCAGTGCCCTCGGCCACCAGCCGCAGGCCCGTGCCGTGGACGTGTCCGGTGACGCCGGCCAGGAACGGCAGGACGTCCGGCTGCGGCCGGCCGCCACCGTCCGCGGCACGGTACGCGGGCCGGGCGGCCGCCCGCTGGCCGACGCCGCGGTGACCCTCCTCGCAGACGCAGACGCAGACGCAGACGCAGACGCAGACGCAGACGCGGACGGCATGGTCATCGGGCACACCGTCACGGGACCGGATGGCGCATTCGCCTTCGCCGGCCTGAGCGGAAGCCGGTACACCCTCACCGCGGCCGGCTATCCGCCGCACGCCACCCCGATATCCCTCCCCGGCGGCGCCGAGCAGACCCACGATCTGACCCTCACCCAGCCGGCAGCGACCAGCCCCCAGCTGTCCGCCCCCGACCTCCAGCCGTCCGCCACAGACGGCTGAGCGAGGGGGCGCACCGGCCCGGCCCGTACGCTCGCCCTCACCGCCCCACTCACCGCCCCGCCAACTGCCCCAGGGTCTCGTCGAATTCCTCCCGCAGGATCCGGCTCGCCGTCGTGCCGTCGCCGTCCGCGAGGGCGTCGACCAGCGCCGCGTGCCGGGCGTCGCCGGGCTGCGGGTCCCGGCCGCGCAGGTCCAGCAGCTCGACGAGGTCGATCAGACCCTGGCGCAGGGCGGGCACGAACTCCGTGAAGAGATCGGTCAGTACGGGGTTGTGCGCGGCCGCGACGACGGCCGCGTGCAGGGCGATGTCCGCGTCCACGAACGCCGCGGTGCCGGATCCGGCGGCGGTACGGCGGCCCTCCAGGGCGGCGCGCAAGGCGGCGACATCGTCGTCGGTGCGCCGGACGGCGGCCAGTTGGGCGGCCTGTACCTCCACCATGGCGCGGACCTCGTAGACGTCCCCGACGGCTGCGCGGCGCAGCCGGGTGGGCCAGTCCTCGGTGGGCTCGGCCGCGATCACGAACACGCCGGCGCCCTGGCGCGGCTGGACCAGCCCCGCACCGGCCAGCGCCCGTAGCGCCTCGCGCACCGTGGAGCGGCCGACGCCGAGGGTCTTGGCCAGGGTGGTCTCACCGGGGAGCCGGGTGCCCACCGGCCAGTCGCCCCCCGTGATCTGGTCCCGCAGCCGCTGGACGGCCTGTTCGACCAGGGGGCTGGGGCGGAGCGCTTCGAGCGGCATGCCGTGGTACCTCGCACCTTCCGAACACTTGGTTCCGAACACTCGGTTCCGAACACTCGGTTCTGGACGTCTCCATTCCGAACCCCTCAGGTTGTCTGAGGAGTTGATGTGTGGTTACTGTACCCGGCATGACGCTGCGTGGTCTCCTTCTCGGCCGCCGTGGCGGGGCCTGACGCGACCGGCACCCCGCCGCGGGGTTCGGTGCTGCCGGTCTCCCTCCGGCTCCTGTGAAGGAAACGCGATGTCCCACGAGATCTCCCACGAGATGCCCAGCCCCCACCGCGGCACCTCCAACACACGTACCGCCACCGGCTCTTCCCCCGCCGGCGGCCCATCGCCCGCCCCCGCCCCCGCCCCCGCCCTCCGTACACCCGCCGGCCCCGTCCCCGCCGACGCGCCGGTGTGGAACCCGCAGCGCCACAGCGCGATGCCGTCCCACCGCTACCGGCCCGCGCACCAACGCGTCGAGGTGCCGCGCATCACCCGGGCCTGGCCCGCCGCCCGGATCGAGCGGGCCCCGCTGTGGGTGCCGGTCGATCTGCGCGACGGCAACCAGGCGCTCGCCGAACCGATGGACATCCCGCGCAAGCGCCGGATGTTCGATCTGCTCGTCGCCATGGGCTTCAAGGAGATCGAGGTCGCCTACCCCTCCGCCAGCCGCACCGACTTCGACTTCGTCCGCCATCTGGCCGAGAGCGGCGCGGTGCCGGACGACGTCACCGTGGTCGTCTTCACCCCGGCCCGACGCGAGCTGATCGAGCGGACCTTCGCCGCCATCGACGGCCTGCCGCGCACCGTCGTGCACCTCTACACGGCCACCGCGCCCACCTGGCGCGAGGTGGTCCTCGGCCGCAGCCGGACCGAGGTGCGTGACCTGGTGCGGGACGCGGCCATCCAGATGGCGCGGCTGGCCGCGGCCCGCCCGCAGGCCGACATCCGGTTCCAGTTCTCGCCCGAGGTCTTCAACCTCACCGAGCCCGATCTCGTCCTGGAGATCTGCAACGGTCTGACCGAGCTCTGGGACGCCTCCCCGGAGCGCCCGGTGACCCACAACCTCCCGGCCACGGTGGAGGTCGCCACGCCCAATGTGTACGCGGACCAGATCGAGTACATGCACCGCCATCTGGAGCGACGGGACGCGGTCGTGCTCTCCGTGCATCCGCACAACGACCGCGGCACCGGCGTGGCGTGCGCGGAACTCGCCGTTCTGGCCGGGGCGCAGCGCGTGGAGGGGTGCCTGTTCGGGAACGGCGAGCGGACCGGGAACGTCGACCTGGTCACCCTCGCGCTGAATCTGCACACCCAGGGCGTCGACCCGATGATCGACTTCTCGGACCTCGCGACCGTGCGCCGCACCGTGGAGGACTGCATCCGGCTGCCCGTCCACCCGCGGCACCCCTATGCCGGCACCCTGGTGCACACCGCCTTCTCCGGCACCCACCAGGACGCCATCAGCAAGGGCCTGGCCCACCACGCCCGGCGCGCCGCCGAACTCGGCGTACCCGAGTCCGAAGCGCCGTGGGCGGTGCCGTACCTGCCGGTCGACCCGGCGGATCTGGGGTGCAGTTACGAGGCGGTCATCCGGGTCAACAGCCAGTCGGGCAAAGGGGGGATCGCACATCTGCTGCGGCTCCACCACGGCCTGGACCTGCCGCAGGGGATGCGGCCGGACTTCTCCCGCGTGGTCCAGCGGGCGACCGACGACAGCGGGCAGGAGGCGACCCCCAAGGAGCTGTGGGAACTGTTCCGCGGCAGCTATCTGGACCCGGGGGAGGAAGGGCCGCTGACCCTGGACTCCTGGACCGCGACCGAACCCGTACCGGGCGAGCACCGGATCCGCTGCACACTGGGCCGCGCCGGGCGTCCCGGGGACGCACGGCAGACCGAGGGCACCGGCAACGGTCCGCTCGCCGCCTTCACCGCCGCGCTGGCGGCCACCGGCCACCCCGCCGAGCTCCTCGACTACGCCGAACACGCCCTCACCTCCGGGCCGGACAGCGCCGCCGTCGCCTACGTCCGGTGCCGCATCGGCGGCGTCCCGTACTGGGGCGCGGGCCAGGACACCTCCGTCCTGACCGCCTCCCTGCGGGCCGTGCTCGCGGCCGCCAACCGGGCGGAGCGGGACCGGGGGGAACGGAAGTAGCGCCCGGCCGCGGGCCGGCTCCCCGGCGCCGGGGCGGGCGTAACGGTGCCGAACGGGGGTAACCGGGATTTCTACGGCAACCCGGTTGCCGATCCGCCGACCACCGGAGCCGACCAGGGAGCCGGGAAGTGGCCGAACCTGGTGGTGCCGCGTCCGCAACTCGGGGATTTTCTGCGAGCCTGAGCGGCGCCCCGGAATCCCGGCTGGTCGAAGACGTGCCGGAGGTATCGGCGCGCCGCCCGGGCCGGCTCGTTAGTGGTGTGTTAGTGCCTCGTTAGCGGACCGGCAGCGCCCGGGGCCACGCTGGAAGAGCAACGGACGGACCGTACGCAACCAAACGACGAGCTCGCACCTACCAGACGAGGGGGAGACACTCATGTCGCTCACCACCAAGACACTCGGCCGTGGCCGCCGTGTCGCCGCCGGATCGCTGATCGCCGTCGCGGCGCTCACGCTCACCGCCTGCCAGGACGGGACCGGCGCCGCCTCCCGCCCCTCGTCGGCCGCCGCACCCGCCACCTCCCAGGAGGCGGGCAGCGGTGCCGAGCCGTCGGGCAGCACGACCGGCGGTACCCAGCAGTCGGCCGGTGGTGAGCGGCCCTCGGCGAATGCGGCGAATTCTGCGTCCGCCGGCAGCAAGGCGAAGGGCAACGTGCCGGGCACCACGGAGTCGCGCGCCTCGGTCATGACGGCGTCGGACCGCTGCACCGCCGCCAACATGTCGCTGCGGCTGGGCGCCTCCGACATCGGCGCGGGCAACATCCGCTACCCCCTGGTCTTCACGAACAAGGGCAAGAAGGCCTGTACGCTGCGCGGCTTCCCCGGGGTCTCGCTGATCCAGCGGGACGGCTCGCCGGTCGGCAAGCCCGCCACCCGGGAGGGCGGCCCGGGCGGTGCGGTCCGTCTCCAGCCGGGCCAGAGTGCGCACGCCGTGCTGCACACCGTCAACGAGGGCGTGTCGGACACCCCCTGCTGGAGCCGTTCGCAGCTCGTCTTCGTCTACCCGCCCGGCTCCAAGGAGTCGATGACCACCGGCAGCCGCGGCCTGCGGGTGTGCGGCGGCCGGTTCGACGTGACCGCGGTGCAGGCCGGTTCGCTGGGCTGACGGACGGCACGGCTTTCGGCACGGCTTTGCGAGGGCGCCCGGTACTCCGGGTGCCCTCGAGCCATTTCCGGGCCTTCACCGCAACGGCCCAGGACAACCGGCCGCGCACCGCGTGGGGTGTTACCAAGGTGAACGGAAGTCCCGTACGGGGCTTTCGTTACGGATTCGCCGAGGAGACCCCATGTCCGCAGCATCGAGCGTGGCCCCCCAGTCCGCCGCGGACGGAAAGCCGTCCACCGAGGACCAGCCGCCGATCCACATCCTCTGGATCAACGCCGGCCTGAGCTGCGACGGTGACTCGGTGTCGCTCACGAACGCGACCCAGCCCAGCATCGAGGAGATCGCGCTCAGCGTGCTGCCCGGCCTGCCCAAGGTCGCCGTCCACTGGCCGCTGATCGATTTCGAATGCGGGCCGGTCGGCGGCGCGGACACCTTCATCGAGTGGTTCTTCAAGGGCGAGCGCGGCGAGATCGACCCGTTCGTGCTGGTCATCGAGGGGTCCATCCCCAATGAGGCCATCAAGCCGGAGGGCTACTGGTGCGGTTTCGGCGACGACCCGGAGACCGGCCAGCCGATCACCACCAGTGAGTGGATCGACCGGCTCGCCCCCAAGGCCCTCGCCGTCGTCGCCATCGGCACCTGCGCCACGTACGGCGGGATCCACGCGATGTCCGGCAACCCGACCGGCGCCATGGGCGTGCCCGACTACCTGGGCTGGGACTGGAAGTCCAAGGCCGGCATCCCGATCGTCTGCGTGCCCGGCTGCCCGATCCAGCCGGACAACTTCGCCGAGACCCTGGTCTACCTGCTCTACCAGGCCGTGGGCGCGGCCCCGATGATTCCGCTCGACGACCAGCTGCGGCCCACCTGGCTCTTCGGCGCCACCGTCCACGAGGGCTGCGACCGCGCCGGCTACTACGAGCAGGGCCAGTTCGCCACCGCCTACGACTCGCCGAAGTGCCTGGTGAAGATCGGCTGCTGGGGTCCCGTGGTCAAATGCAACGTGCCCAAGCGGGGCTGGATGGACGGCATCGGAGGCTGCCCCAACGTCGGCGGCATCTGCATCGCCTGCACCATGCCCGGCTTCCCCGACAAGTTCATGCCGTTCATGGACGAGCCGCCCGGCAGCAAGCTCTCCAGCACCGCCAGCGCCGCGTACGGCGGGGTCGTCCGCCGCCTGCGCGACATCACGGCCAAGACCGTCGACCAGGAACCCAAGTGGCGGCACCGCGGCGACCAGCTGACCACCGGATTCCGCCGGCCGTGGTGACCGTACGGACCGTGCAGCGGCCGACCCGGCCCCGCTCGCCGTCCGGCACCCCCGCCGCCCCGTGCGACCCCACCTCCCGCGTACAGAAGAAGGGCAACGGCACACACGATGGCACCGACGACTAAGGCGGCCGGTGACGGCAGCGGTCTGACGGAGATGTCCTGGGACCCGATCACCCGGATCGTGGGCAGCCTGGGCATCCACACCAAGATCGACTTCAAGCAGAAGCGGGTCGCGGAGTGCTACAGCACCTCGTCGGTCTTCCGCGGCTACAGCGTCTTCATGCGCGGCAAGGACCCGCGCGACGCGCACTTCATCACCAGCCGGATCTGCGGCATCTGCGGTGACAACCACGCCACCTGCTCGGTCTACACCCAGAACATGGCCTACGGGGTCAAGCCGCCCCACCTGGGGGAGTGGATCATCAACCTCGGCGAGTCCGCGGAGTTCATGTTCGACCACAACATCTTCCAGGAGAACCTGGTCGGCGTCGACTACTGCGAGAAGATGGTCCGCGAGACCAACCCGGGCGTCTGGGAACTCGCCCGGCGCACCGAGGCCCCGCACGCCGGCGAACACGGCTACCGCACCATCGCCGACATCATGAGCTCCCTCAACCCCATCGAGGGCGAGTTCTACCGCGAGGCGCTCCAGGTCAGCCGCTACACCCGGGAGATGTTCTGCCTCATGGAGGGCCGCCATGTGCACCCCTCCACGCTCTACCCGGGCGGCGTCGGCACCATCGCCAGCGTCCAGCTCTTCACCGACTACCTCAGCCGGCTGATGCGCTACGTCGAGTTCATGAAGCGGGTCGTCCCGCTCCACGACGACCTCTTCGACTTCTTCTACGAGGCGCTGCCCGGCTACGAGGAGGTCGGCCGGCGGCGCGTGATGCTCGGCTGCTGGGGCGCCTTCAACGACCCCGACCACTGCGACTTCACCTACCGCAACATGACGGACTGGGGCCGCAAGATGTTCGTCACCCCGGGCATCATCGTCGACGGCAAGCTCGTCACCAACGACCTCACCGAGATCAACCTCGGCATCCGCATCCTGCTGGGCAGCTCCTACTACCAGGACTGGGCGGACCAGGAGAAGTTCGTCACCCACGACCCGCTGGGCAACCCGATCGACGCCCGCCACCCGTGGAACCAGCACACCATCCCCGCCCCGCAGAAGCGCGACTTCGCCGACAAGTACAGCTGGGTGATGTCCCCGCGCTGGTTCGACGGCAAGGAGCACCTCGCGCTGGACACCGGCGGCGGACCGATCGCCCGCCTGTGGTCCACCGCGCTCTCCGGACTCGTCGACACCCCCTACGTCAAGGCCACCGGCCACAGCGTCGTCATCGACCTGCCGCGCAGCCTGACCCGCCCCGAGGCCCGCTTCGAGTGGCAGATCCCCAAGTGGAGCAACGCGCTGGAACGCAACCGCGCCCGCACCTACTTCCAGGCGTACACCGCCGCCATGGCGCTGCACTTCGCCGAACAGGCCCTGGAGGAGGTCCGCGCCGGACGCACCCGGACCTGGGAGAAGTTCGAGGTCCCCGACGAGTCCATCGGCGTCGGCTTCACCGAGGCGGTCCGCGGCGTCCTCTCCCACCACATGGTCATCCGGGACGGGAAGATCGCCAACTACCACCCGTACCCGCCGACACCGTGGAACGCCAGCACCCGCGACACCTACGGCACCCCCGGCCCTTACGAGGACGCGGTGCAGAACACCCCCATCTTCGAGGAGAACCCCCCGGAGAACTTCAAGGGCATCGACATCATGCGCACGGTGCGCAGCTTCGACCCCTGTCTGCCCTGCGGCGTCCACATGTACGTCGGCGACGGCAAGACCGTCCGGGCCGAGCACGTCCCCACCGGGCTGAGCGGACTGGCCGGATGAGCGCCCCCACCGACCGCCAGGCACCGCCCGCCGCACCCAGCGCCGAAGAGGCCGGCCGCCGCATCGAGGAGGTGCTCGACCGGCTCACGCAGAACGGCGACCCCGCCACCGGCGCCGCCGCCGAGGAACTGGTCCGCGTCCTGATGGACTTCTACGGCGCCGGGCTCGCCCGCATCATGCACCACCTGGAGCGCACCCCGGACGGCACCGGGCCGCACCCCGCCCAGCGCACCGCGCTGCTCGGCGACCCCCTGGTCACCAGCCTGCTCGCGCTGCACGATCTGCACCCCGAGGACACCGAGGCCCGCATCGGACGGGCCCTGGAGAGCGTCCGCGGCCGGCACCCCGCCGAGACCGCCGGCTTCGACCCGGACACCGGCACCCTGCGGCTGCGGGCGGCCGACGCCGGCGGCTGCGGCTGTTCCGGCGCCGACGGCACCGGCCGGCAGACCGTGGAAGCAGCGGTCAGCAGCTTCGCCCCCGAGGTCAGCACCGTCGAGTGGGAGGCGGCACCGGCCGCCGACGAACCGGTCCTGCTGCAGATCTCCAGCCGCCCGCCGGCCCCTGCCACCGCCTCATGACCGGCAGTCAGCCGGTGGCCACGCGCCTGGGACCGCACACCGCCCACCGCGGGCTGCGCCGCTTCCGCGCCCCGACCCCGGCCACCCCCGAACGCTGCGAACTGTGCGGCGTGGTGCTCGCCGACCACAACCACCGCCACCTCGTCGACACCGAACGCCGGGCCCTGGCCTGCGCCTGCACGCCCTGCGCCCTGCTCTTCGAACAGCCCGGCGCCGGCCGCGGACGGTTTCGCACCGTCCCCGACCGCTATCTCACCGACCCCGGCCACACCCTCGACGAGGCGGCCTGGGACCTGCTGCGGATCCCGGTCGGCGTCGCCTTCTTCCTCCGCCACTCCGACCTGGACCGGCTGGTCGCGCTCTACCCCAGCCCGGCCGGCGCCACCGAGAGCGAACTCGACCCCGCCGCCTGGGAAACCGTACTCGCCGGCAGCCGCCTCGCCCCGCTCCTCCGGCCCGACGTCGAGGCCCTGCTGCTGCGCCGCACCGACGACCGCACCGACTGCTACCTGGTACCGATCGACATCTGTTACGAACTCGTCGGCCGGATGCGGCTGTTGTGGCACGGCTTCGACGGCGGCGCCGAAGCCCGCGCCGCGCTCACCGACTTCTTCACCACGGTCGCCCGCCGGGCCCGCGAGCCGAGGGAGGACGACCGGCCGTGACCGAGCTGACCTTCGACTGCACCGGCGTCCGCGCCGACCGCCGCGCCGCCGCACCCACCCTCCTCTTCCGGCTGCGCCTGTCCACCGCCGACCCCGCCGACCGGGTGCACGCCGTCGCGCTGCGCTGCCAGATCCGGATCGAACCCGCCCGCCGCGACTACCGGCCCGACGAGGCCGAGGCGCTCACCGACCTCTTCGGCGACCGCTCCCGCTGGAGCAGCACCCTGCACCCCCTGCAGTTCGCCCAGGTCTCCCACGTCGTCCCCGGCTTCACCGGCACCACCGAGATCGAGCTGCCCGTCCCCTGCAGCTACGACCTCGACGTCGCGGCCGGCCGCTACTTCCACGCACTCGCCGACGGCGAGGTCCCGTTGCTGCTGCTGTTCTCCGGCACCGTCTTCGCCGGTGCCGGCGGCTTCCGGGTCCACCCCGTCCCCTGGCACAAAGAAGCGCAGGTGCGGATGCCGGTGACGGTCTGGCAGGAAATGATCGAGACCCACTTCCCGGGCTGCGGCTGGCTGCGGCTGCCCCGCACCACCCTCGACGCGCTGCTCGCCTACCGCTCCCGGCACGCCCTGCCCTCCTGGCAGCAGGCCGTCGAGGCGCTGCTCGCCGCGGCCGGCGACGACCCGCCGCCCCCGCCGCCCGCCCGGCACGCACGGCCCTTCCCCGGCACCGCCGCCCGCCCGCTCGCCGAGAGGACCGCCCCATGACGACCGGCATCCGGCCCGACGGGATGACGGACCGCTTCGCCGCCGCCCGCCAGGTGGCGGACGCCGTGCTGTTCGAGGGCTATGTGCTCTACCCGTACCGCGCCTCCGCCGCCAAGAACCGGCTGCGCTGGCAGTTCGGCGTCCTCGTCCCGCCCGGCTGGACCGCCGCCGGCGCCGAGCACGCCCACCAGCGCACCGAATGCCTGATGGAACCGAAGTCCGGCGCCCGGCTCTCGGCCGAACTGCGGTTCCTGCACGCCCAGCGCCGCACCGTCCAACGCCTGCGCCCCGACGGCGACTTCGAGACCGTCGACGAACTGGAACTGCCCGACCGGGTGCTGGTCCCCTGGGACGAGGCCACAGAGGAACGCCTCACCCTCGACGCCGCCGTCACCGAACTGACCGGCACCGGCCGCACCCTGCCGTTCACCCGGCCGGCGAGCGAGGAGACCGAGCCGGTGCACGACGCCGACGGACGCCTCATCGGCCGGCTGGTGCGCCGCCGCGCCCGGATCGACGGGCGGATCCGGCTGACCGCGAGCCCGCTCGACGGACCGTACGCCGCACTGCGGCTGACCGCGACCGTCGAGAACACCGGCGACTGGGCCCCCTCCGGCAGCACGGACCGGACCGACGCACTGCCGCACGCACTGATCGGCGCCCACCTCTTCCTCGGCCTGAGCGCCGGCCGCTTCCTGTCCCAGACCGACCCGCCCGAATGGGCCCGGGCCGCCGTCGCGACCTGCCGCAACGAACACACCTGGCCGGTGCTGGCCGGCGAACCGGGCCGCGCCGACGTGGTCCTGTCCTCGCCGATCATCCTGGAGGACCACCCGGCCGTCGCCCCCGAAAGCCCCGGCGCGCTCTACGACGCCCTGGAGATCGACGAGATCCTCGCCCTGCGCACCGCGGCCCTCACCGACCAGGAGAAGCGCGAGGCGCGCGGCACCGACCCGCGCGCCGCCGACGTCATCGCACTCGCCGACACCATGCCCCCCGAGGTCCTCGACCGGCTGCACGGCGCCGTACGCGCACTGCGCGAGGTCACCGGCCCCGGCCCGGAGGCACCCGGCGACCAGGCCCCCGACGTGCCCGGCACCCGCCCCGGCACGCCTTGGTGGGACCCGGGCGGCGACCGCGACGTCGACCCCGCCACCGACCGGATCAGCATCGACGGACGGCCGGTCGGCGCCGGCAGCCGGGTGCTGCTGAAGCCCGGCCGGCGCCGTACCGACGCCCAGGACCTCTTCCTGCACGGCCGCACCGCCCTCGTCGAGGCCGTACTGCACGACGTGGACGGCGGGGTGCACCTCGCGGTGACGCTGGAGGACGACCCGGGCGCCGACATCCGGCGCGAACAAGGCCGCTTCCTCTACTTCCAGCCCGACGAACTCGCTCCCCTGGAGGCCCTGTGAGCGCCCCCGCCGCCGGCGCCGCCCGGCCGCCCGAGAAGACGCTGATCGCCGGCGTCGGCAACATCTTCCTCGGCGACGACGGCTTCGGCGTCGAGGCCGTCCGCCGGCTCGGCGCACACCCCCTCCCGGACGGCGTCGAGATCGTCGACACCGGCGTACGGGGCGTCCACCTCGCCTACCAGATGCTGGACGGCTACGACATGGTGCTGCTCGTCGACGCCACCGCCCGCGGCGCCGAACCCGGCACCGTCCACCTCCTCGACGCCACCGAACCGGCCACCCCGCGCCCGCGGGCCGCCGCCCTCGACGCCCACCACATGACCCCCGACGCGGTGCTCGCACTGCTCGACACCCTCAGCGCCGGCACCGGTGGCCGCCCGCCCCGGCGCGTCCTCGTCGTCGGCTGCGAACCGGCCGACACCGCCGAGGGGATCGGCCTGAGCGACCCGGTCGAGGCCGCCGTCGACGAGGCCGTGGAACTCATCCTGCGCCTGGTCGGGGCCGACGCGCCCGCAGAAGCAGAAGCAGAAGCAGACGCGTACACAGACGTGGCCGGGGAGACGGACGCGGACGCAGACACCGACGCAGACACCGACGCGGACACCACCGAGAGGAGCACCACCCCATGCTGAAACTGATCCTCGGCACGGCGGCCGCCGCCGTGCTCGCCCTCGCCCTGAAGAGCAACCTGCCCGACATCAAGCGCTATCTGCGCATCCGCGCGATGTGACCGCGGCGGCGCTGCACCGAACGAAGGACGCCGCAGCGCCGCCCCGGCGAGGCACCCCGGCCCGCCCGCGCCCGCGCCGTCTAATGATCCCAAGGGCCCGGGGCGGCCCCGCGCGGATCCGCGGACCGGCCCGGCGGCACCCATTAGTCCCGCAGCAGAGAGGGACCGATGCACGAGATGTCCATCGCGCTCGCGGTCGTCGACCAGGTCGACGGCGCGACCCGGCCCGCCGGGGCCACCGCGGTGCGCAGCGTCCGCCTCCAGGTCGGCGAACTCGCCGGAGTGGTCCCCGACGCACTGACCTTCTCCTTCCAGCTCGCCTGCGCGGGCACGGCGCTGGAGGGCGCGGAACTCGCCATCGAACCGGTACCGGCCCGCGCCCGCTGCGGCGCCTGCGCCCGGACCTGGCCGCCCGGCATGCCCCCGCAGCTCGCCTGTCCGGGCTGCGGCGGGACGGACACCGAGCTGCTGTCCGGCCGTGAACTGCAGATCGTCCGGGTGTGCTGGCACGACACCGTGCCGCACCCACCGATTTCCCAGGAGCGCTGAACCATGTGCCGTGTCGTCGACCTGCAACAGGCGGTTCTCGCCAAGAACGACGCCTGCGCCCACACCCTGCGCGAGGACCTCGCGGCCCGCGGCACCGCGCTGGTCAACCTGCTCTCCAGCCCCGGCAGCGGCAAGACCGCCCTCCTGGAGCGCGAACTCACCCTCGCCCGCGAGCGCGGCATCCCGGTGGCCGCGCTCACCGCCGACCTGGCCACCGAGAACGACGCGGTCCGCCTCGCCCGCTCCGACGTACCCGTCAAACAGATCCTCACCGACGGGCTGTGCCACCTGGAGGCCGAGATGCTCGGCGGGCACCTGCACGACTGGCTCCCCGCCGACACCCGGCTGCTGTTCATCGAGAACGTCGGCAACCTGGTCTGCCCGGCCTCCTACGACCTCGGTGAGACCCTGCGGGTGGTGCTGGCCTCGGTGACCGAGGGCGAGGACAAGCCGCTGAAATACCCCACCGCCTTCGGCCTCGCCCACCTGGTCGTGGTCACCAAGACCGACATCGCCGAGGCGGTCTCCTTCGACGAGAAGGAGTTCCGCGCCAACGTCGAACGGGTCAACCCCGGCGTCGAGGTGCACCTCACCTCGGTGCGCCAGGGCGTCGGCGAGGGAGTGCTGCTGGACCGGGCGCTGGCGGCCCGCGACGGCGCGCCGGTCCACATCCCCGTGATGACCCGCACCTCCCACCACGTCCACGACGACGGCGAACCTCAGCCGTGCGACGAGCACTCCGCCGACCCCGGCACCGTGGCGTCGAGCCGCTCATGACCACCGGGCAGGTCGACCGGGCCCCCGCGGGCGCCCCCGCCCCGGTCACCGCACGCCGCAGGATCACCGTGCGCGGCGTCGTCCAGGGCGTCGGCTTCCGCCCGTTCGTCCACGGCCTCGCCACCGAACTGGGCCTGGCCGGTCATGTGACCAACACCGGCGAGGGCGTGCTCGCCGAGGTCGAGGGCCCGCCCGCCGCGCTCGCCGCCTTCGGCGCCCGGATCGCCGGCGAAGCGCCGCCACTGGCCGTCGTCGACGCCGTGGAGGGCGAGGACCTCACCGCCACCGGCGACACCGGCTTTCGCATCCTGCCCTCCCACGGCCAGGGCCCCTCCCGCACCCTGGTCGCACCCGACGCCGCCACCTGCGACGCCTGCCTGGCCGAACTGGCCGACCCGGCCGACCGCCGCCACCGCCACCCCTTCATCACCTGCACACACTGCGGTCCGCGCTTCACCATCGTCACCGCGCTGCCCTACGACCGGGCCCGCACGACCATGGACCGCTTCCCGATGTGCCCGCGCTGCGCACGGGAGTACGCCGACCCGGCCGACCGGCGGTTCCACGCCCAGCCGATCGCCTGCCACGACTGCGGCCCCCGGCTGCGGCTGCTGCTCGCCGAGCCCTCCGAACTCTCCGCCCCCACCGCTGCGCCGCGGCCCGCACCGGACCCCGACCCGGTCGCCGCCACCCGGCAGCTGCTCGCCGCCGGCGCGATCGTCGCCGTCAAGGGCCTCGGCGGCTACCACCTGGTCTGCGACGCCACCGACGACACCGCCGTCGCCCTGCTGCGCCGCCGCAAGGCCCGCGGCGACAAACCCTTCGCCCTGATGGCCCGTCAGATCGACGACCTCGCCCACCTGGTACGCATCCGGTCCGCGGAACGCGCACTGCTCACCGGCCCCCAGCGCCCCATCGTCCTGCTCCGCCGCAGCCCGCACCCCGCACCCGCCCCTCACGCACCGGTGCCGTCCCCCGCCGTCGCCCCCGGCAGCCCCGACCTGGGCGTCATGCTGCCGTACACCCCGCTGCACCACCTGCTGCTCGGCCTGCCCGACGACCCCCATGGCCCCCGGCTGCTCGTGATGACCAGCGGCAACCTCGCCGGCGAGCCGATCGTCACCGACGACGAGGACGCCGTGCGGCGGCTCGCCGGACTGGCCGACGCCTGGCTCACCCACGACCGTCAGATCCGCGTCCCCTGCGACGACTCGGTGGTCCGGGTCACCGACGACGGCGAGCCGCTGTTCGTCCGCCGCTCCCGCGGCTACGCCCCGTTCCCGGTCCCGCTCCCGGTGCCGGTCCGCCCCGCGCTCGCCGCAGGCGGCGACCTGAAGAACGTGCTCTGCCTGGCCGAGGGCCGCCGCGCCTGGCTGTCCGCGCACATCGGCGACATGGACGACCTCGCCACCCAGCTCGCCTTCGAAAGGGCCGAGGCGCACCTGGAGACGGTCACCGGGGTCCGCCCCCAACTCCTCGCCGCCGACCGGCACCCCGGCTACCGCTCCGGCCAGTGGGCCCAGCGGCACACCGACGGCCGTCCGCTGGTCCGCGTCCAGCACCACCACGCCCACATCGCCGCGGCCATGGCCGAACACGGCCTCGACGGCAGCCGCCCGGTCATCGGCGTCGCCTTCGACGGCACCGGCTACGGCGACGACCAGGCCGTCTGGGGCGGCGAGATCCTGCTCGCCGACTACGACGGCTACCGCCGCTTCGGCCGCCTCGCCTACGTACCGCTGCCCGGCGGCGACACCGCCGTACGCCGCCCCTACCGGATGGCCCTGGCCCACCTGCGCGCGGCCGGCATCGACTGGGCCGCGGACCTCCCGCCGGTCGCCGCCTGCCCGCCCGACGAACGGCGGCTGCTCGCCCGGCAGCTCGAACGCGACCTCAACTGCGTACCCACCTCCAGCATGGGCCGCCTCTTCGACGCGGTGTCGTCCCTGGCCGGGATCTGCCACCGCGCCGGATACGAGGCACAGGCCGCACTCGCCCTCGAAGCCGCGGCCCTGACCGCCGGCGAGGACCCCGCACCCGGTTACGCCTTCGCCCTGCGCACCGGCCCCGACGCTCCGGCGGACCGCGCGGCCGCCGACACCGTCGCCGACCCGGCGCCGCTGCTCACGGCCGTCGTCGCGGACCTCCGGGCCGGCACCGCACCGGCACTGATCGCCGCCCGCTTCCACACCGCGGTCGCCGGACTCGTACGGCGCTGCTGCGCGCTCGCCCGGGAACGCGCCGGCCTGACGACGGTCGTCCTCACCGGCGGGGTGTTCGCCAACACCCTGCTCGCCGAGGCCGCCGCCCGGCTGCTGCGCCAGGACGGCTTCACCGTGCTGCGACACCGCCGGGTCCCGCCCAACGACGGGGGCCTGGCGCTCGGCCAGATCGTCGTGGCGGCGCGCACCGCACCCGTGCACGGCGGGGTCGGCGTGCCCTGAACGGCGCCGCGGCCGCGGCGGACGACGCTTGATGACGAGGAGAGGCCCATGTGCCTGGCGGTACCCGGCAAAGTACTGGACATCGAGGAACGGGACGGCACCCGGATGGCCACCGTCGACTTCGGCGGGGTGGTCAAGGAGGTGTGCCTGGAGTACGTCCCCGACCTCCAGGTCGGCGAGTACGCGATCGTCCACGTCGGCTTCGCGCTGCAGCGCCTGGACGAGGACTCGGCCCGCCAGACCCTGGCCCTCTTCGAAGAACTGGGGCTGCTCCAGGAGGAGTTCGGCGACCCGTGGGAGGCGGCGGCCGCGGAGGCGGGCGCCGCACCCGCGGCCGTCGGCGGCGACACGGCGCGGGAGGCGCGGAAGTGAAGTACATCGACGAATTCCAGGACCCCGAGCTGGCCCGCCGGCTGCTGGACGACATCCGGGCCACGGCTACCCGGCCGTGGGCCCTGATGGAGGTCTGCGGCGGCCAGACGCACACCATCATCCGGCACGGCATCGACCAACTCCTCCCGGAACAGGTTGAGTTGATCCACGGGCCAGGCTGCCCGGTGTGCGTCACACCGCTGGAGGTGATCGACAAGGCACTGGAGATCGCCTCCCGACCGGGCGTGATCTTCTGCTCCTTCGGCGACATGCTCCGGGTCCCCGGCAGCGACCGCGACCTGTTCCAGGTGCGCGGCGAGGGCGGCGACGTACGGGTGGTGTACTCCCCGCTCGACGCGCTGAAGACCGCCCAGCAGAACCCCGAACGCGAGGTGGTGTTCTTCGGCGTCGGCTTCGAGACGACCGCCCCGCCCAACGCCATGACGGTCCATCAGGCCCGCAAGCTCGGCATCCGCAACTTCAGCATGCTGGTCTCGCACGTCCGGGTCCCGCCCGCCATCGAGGCGATCATGAACTCACCCAGCTGCCGGGTCCAGGCGTTCCTCGCCGCCGGCCATGTGTGCAGCGTGATGGGCATGGCGGAGTACCCCGCACTGGCCGAACGCTTCCGGGTCCCGATCGTCGTCACCGGCTTCGAACCGCTGGACATCCTGGAAGGCATCCGCCGCACCGTGCGCCAACTGGAGCGCGGCGAACACACCGTGGACAACGCCTATCCGCGTGCCGTCCGCAGCGAGGGCAACCCCGCCGCGCAGGCCATGCTCGAGGACGTCTTCGAGGTCACCGACCGCACCTGGCGCGGCATCGGCACCATCCCCGCCAGCGGCTGGCGGCTCTCAGAGCGCTACCGCGACCACGACGCCGAACACCGCTTCTCCGTCGAGGGCATCACCACCCGCGAACCGGCCGCCTGCCGCAGCGGCGAGGTCCTCCAGGGGCTCATCAAGCCGAACCAGTGCGAGGCGTTCGGCACCACCTGCACCCCGCGCACCCCGCTGGGCGCCACCATGGTCTCCAGCGAGGGCGCGTGCGCCGCCTACTACCTGTACCGCCGACTCAGCACCCCGCCCACCCCGCTGGAGGCGAGCCCCGTTGCCTGACACCCCGCACACCCCGCTGACGACGTCGCACGCGTCCCACGCCCCCGCCGACGCCCCCACCCCGGCCGACCGCGGACTGCCCACCGTCGACATCTCCGGCTGGACCTGCCCCACCCCGCTGCGCGACCAGCCACGGGTCGTCATGGGACACGGCGGGGGCGGCGCGCTCTCCGCAGAGCTCGTCCAGCAGATCTTCGTGCCCGCCTTCGGCGGCGAGGTCCTCGCCCAGCTCGGCGACTCCGCCGCGGTCTCACTGGGCGGCGCCCGCCTGGCGTTCTCCACCGACTCCTTCGTCGTCCGTCCGCTGTTCTTCCCCGGCGGCAGCATCGGCGACCTCGCCGTCAACGGCACCGTCAACGACCTCGCCATGAGCGGCGCCCGGGCCGCCTACCTCTCCTGCGGCTTCATCCTGGAGGAGGGCGTGGAGATGCCGGTGGTCGCCGGTGTCGCCGATGCGATGGGCGCGGCCGCCCGGGTCGCCGGCGTCGAGGTGGCCACCGGGGACACCAAGGTCGTCGAGGCGGGCCACGGCGACGGCGTCTACATCAACACCGCCGGCATCGGTCTGATCCCGGAAGGCGTCGACCTCCGCCCGCAGCGCGTCGTCCCCGGTGACGTGGTGATCGTCAGCGGCGACATCGGCGTGCACGGCGTGGCCATCATGAGCGTCCGCGAGGGCCTGGAGTTCGGCGTGGAGATCGAGAGCGACTGCGCGGCGCTCGGCGGGCTCGTCGAGACCATGCTGGCGGTCACCCCCGACCTGCACGTCCTGCGCGACCCCACCCGCGGCGGCCTGGCCGCGGCGCTGTGCGAGATCGCCTCCGCGTCCTGCACCGGCATCGTCATCCAGGAACGCGCCGTCCCGGTACCCCCCGCGGTCGCCAACGCCTGCGCCATCCTCGGGCTGGACCCGATGTACGTCGCCAACGAGGGCAAGCTCGTGGCCTTCGTCCCACGCGAACACGCCGACGCGGTACTGGACGCGATGCGGAGGCACCCGTTGGGTGCGAACGCGGCGATCATCGGCGAGACCGTCGCAACCCACCCCGGCATGGTCGTGGCCCGCACACCCCTGGGGGGCACCCGTGTGGTGGACCTGCCGCTGGGCGAGCAGTTGCCGCGCATCTGCTGACTTCCCACGTACCTGGCCGTCCCGCCGCGGGGCTCGCCGTTGTGCGCTTTGGGGCGCCTCCCACGTAGTTGGCCGTCCCGCCGCGGGGGTTGCTCGCCGTTGCGCTTTGCGGCGCCGCGCACGTAGCCGTCTGCGGCGCCGCGGGGCTTCTCGCCGTTGCGCCTGCGGCGGGCTGGGTGGGTGTCGGGTGCGGTGACGGACCTCCGGGGCCGGTGTTTGGGACTGCTGACGCTTTACGTCCCAAACACCGGCCCCTCCGGCCCGTCCCCTCCCGTTGGGG
>NZ_JBIDAJ010000037.1:0-73395 GCF_043202395.1 Streptomyces sp. NPDC048197 | reverse complement strand
AGCGCGAGACGGTCGTCACCGAGGGCAGCGGCGGCATGCTGTCGGTGGCCGGCGGCAAGTGGACGACCTTCCGGCACATCGGCCGCACGGTGATGAACAAGCTCGCCGAGCTGCCCGGCCGGCCGCTGGCCGACGACATGGAGCCGATCGCGCAGCTGCCGAAGAAGCTCCCGCTGCCCGGTATCGCCAACCCGAACGCGGTCGCCCACCGGCTGCTCGTCGACGGCGGCACCCCCGGCCCCCGGATGGCCCCGGAGACCGCGCGGCACCTCGCCACCCACTACGGTTCGCTGTCCTTCGACATCGCCCGGCTGGCGAACGACAACCCGGCGCTGGCCGAGCGGATCCACCCGGACGCCCCCGAGATCTGGGCGCAGGTCGCCTACGCCCGGGACAACGAGTGGGCCGAGACGGTCGACGACGTGCTGCGCCGCCGTACCACCCTGACCATCCGCGGGCTGGACACCGAGGACGTCCGGGCCAAGGTCAAGGACATGCTGGAGGGCTGACGCCGGGTCAGCACGTCAGCACCTGCTGACGCACGGAGGGGCGGTCCGGGGGGCCGCCCCTTCGTCGTACCGCAATACGGAGGGGGTAACGCGGAGGCGGTCGTACGGAGGCGGTCGTGGACGGCTCGCGGGGCCCATAATGACCCAGACATCGGATGTCTGGGAGGTCGGCATGGCGGTCACCGACGAGGCCATCGAGAAGATCAAGGGCATGATCGTCTCCGGCGCGCTGCGGCCGGGCGACCGGCTGCCGAAGGAGAGCGAGCTGGCGGCCGAGCTCGGGCTGTCACGCAACTCGCTGCGCGAGGCGGTGCGGGCGCTGTCCCTCATCCGCATCCTGGACGTACGCCAGGGCGACGGCACGTACGTCACCAGTCTCGATCCGCAGGTACTGCTGGAGGCGATGAGCTTCGTGGTGGACTTCCACCGCGACGACACGGTGCTGGAGTTCCTCGCCGTCCGCCGGATCCTGGAGCCGGCCGCCACGGCGATGGCGGCCGGCCGGATCGGCCGCGAGGAACTCGACGCCCTGGAGGCCCGGTTGGACGCACTGGGCCCGAGCCCGTCGGTGGAGGACCTGGTCGCCTCGGACCTGGAATTCCACCGCGGGATCGTCGCGGCGTCCGGCAACTCCGTGCTCTGCTCGCTGCTGGACGGGCTGTCCGGGCCGACCACCCGGGCCAGGATCTGGCGCGGGCTGACCCAGAAGGACGCGGTGGCCCGCACCCTCACCGAGCACCGGGCGATCCTCGGCGCACTGCGCGACCGGGACGCGGAGGCGGCCCGGGCCTGGGCGACGGTGCACATCGCCAGCGTGGAGCAGTGGTTGCGCACCTCGCTGTGACCCGCCGCCGCCCCGCCCGCTGCCCCCGCCGGCGGGCCGCCGGTCCCGGCTCAGACCGCGAAGCCGCCGTCCACCGCGATGGAGGCGCCCGTGATGTAGCGCCCGCCCTCGCCCGCCAGGTGGGCCACGGTCTCCGCGACGTCCAGGTCCCGGCCGTACGCGCCCAGGGAGGTCAGCCCCGCCTGGAACTCCGCGCTCTCGCCGTCGGCCGGGTTCATGTCGGTGTCGATCGGGCCCGGGTGGATGAGGTTGGCGGTGATCCCGCGCGGCCCCAGTTCCCTGGCCAGGGTCTTGGTCAGGCCGGTCAGCGCGGACTTGCTGGTGGCGTAGAGGGTGCCGCCCGGGAAGGCGACCCGTTCGGCCATGCAGCTGCCGATCGAGATGATCCGGCCGCCCTCGGTCAGATGCGCGGCCGCGGCCTGCGCCGCGAGGAACGGCCCGCGGACGTTGGTGCGCAGCACCCGGTCCACGTCCTCCAGGGAGATCCCCTCGAACGGCCCGAGGACGCCGGTCCCGGCGTTGTTCACCAGGATGTCCAGCCGCCCGAAGCGCTCCACGGCTCCGGCCACCGAGGCCCACACCTGCTCGGCGTCGGCCACGTCGGCCCGGACCGCCCAGCCCTGTCCGCCGGCCTGCTCGATCTCCTTGACCACCTGGTCGGCCAGGTCCTGCCGGCTCTGGTAGGTCAGTGCCACCGCCGCGCCCCCGGCGGCCAGCCGGCGCGCGATCGCCGCCCCGATCCCCCGGCTGCCGCCGGTCACCAGGGCCACCTTGCCCGCCAGCGGCCGGCCGCCGCCCTCCCCCGCCGCGGTCGCCGTCATGGGGGTCATGGGAGCCATCACTGTCGCGGTCATCGTCGTCACCGTCGCCTTCGTGCGTGTCCGTCGTCCGTACTGGACGAGCACCGCGTCGATCCGCGGTACGCCTCGATCCTCGGGCGTGGACGGCCACGGGGCTGGCGGAAACCGGACGCCGACGCGGCGGCCCGGGCGGGGGGCTCCCGCCCCGGTCCGTACGGCTACCGGATCCGGGCCCGAACCGCCCTCGCCCCGCCCGCCGTTGGGCTACCGCGCCGCCAGCCCGTAGACCCGCGCCGCTGTCCCGCCGAAGACCGCCGCGCGCTCGGTCGCGGTGAGGCCGGCGGTGGCCGCTTCCGCGAGGGCGAGGACGTCGTCGTAGCCGGCGGCGAGGGTGCAGACCGGCCAGTCGGAGCCGAACATCAGCCGGTCCGGGCCGAAGGCGTCCAGCACATGCCGGGCGTAGGGGAGGAGCTGCGCGGGCCGCCAGGCCTCCGGGGCGGCCTCGGTGACCAGGCCGGACAGTTTGCAGCTGACGTTCGGCAGCCCGGCGAGCGCGCCGACCGCGTCGGCCCAGGGCTGCCACTCCCCCGCCGCCACCGCGGGTTTGGCCGCGTGGTCCAGGACGAAGGTCAGCTGGGGCAGGGCCCGGGCCGCGGTGTGTGCGGCGGGCAGTTCGCGCCGGGTGACCAGCAGGTCGTAGACGAGACCGGCCTCGGCCAGGGCGGCCAGTGCGCGCAGGACCGCGGGGCGGCCGAGCCAGTCGGGGTCGGGTTCGTCCTGGACCTGGTGGCGGATGCCGACCAGTTCGGCCGGCCGGTCCGCCAGGCGGCCGGGGAGCGCCGGGTCGGTGAGGTCGGCCCAGCCGACGACGCCCGCGACCGGGCCCTCCCCCGCCGCGACGGCCAGCAGTTCGGCGGTCTCGTCGTACGAGGAGGACGACTGGACCAGGACCGTGCGGTCGATGCCGTGTGCGGTCAGGTGCGGGACGAGGTCGGCGAGCGCGTAGCTGCGGCGGATCGGGTCGGCCCAGGGTCCGGTCATCCACGGCTGGTGCCGCCTGGTGAGGTCCCACAGGTGGTGGTGGGCGTCGATGCGCATCAGGGGCGTGCTCCGGGGGTGTCGGGGCCGTCGGCGAGGGGCAGCGGCAGATCGGGGTCGAGCAGCCCGCGGGCGACGAGCGTGTGCCAGAGGGCGTCGGGGATCTCCTGGGTGAAGAGCCGGGCGTTCTCCGCCATTTCGCCGGGGCTGGCGGCGCCCACGACGGCGGCGGCCACGGCCGGGTGCCCGAACGGGAAGCGCAGCGCCGCGGCCTTCAGCGGCACCCCGAACTCCCCGCACACGGCGGCCAGTCGGCGGGCGCGGTGCAGCAGGGCGGGCGGGGCCGGGGCGTAGTCGTAGCGGGCGCCGGGTGACGGGTCGGCGAGCAGCCCGGAGTTGTAGACCCCGCCGACGACGACGGAGGTGCCGCGGCGGGCGCAGACCGGCAGCAGGTCGGCCAGGGCGGAGCGGTCCAGCAGTGTCCAGCGGCCGGCGCAGAGCACCACGTCCACGTCGAGGTCGGCGACGAGCCGGGCCAGGACGTCGCTGTGGTTCATCCCGAAGCCGATGGCGCGCACGACCCCTTGGGCGCGCAGTTCGGCGAGGGCCGGGAATCCGGTGTCGTACACCTCGCGCAGATGGTGCTCGACGTCGTGCAGGTGGACGATGTCGACGCGGTCGACGCCGAGCCGCTCCAGGGACGCCTCCAGGGTGGCGTGGATGCCGTCGCGGGAGAAGTCGCGGACGCGGGCCCGGGCGGGGGTGTCCACGAAGCCCTCACCGGCCGTCTCCTCCCCCGGTGCGAGCGGGCGCAGCCGGCGGCCCACCTTGGTGGCCAGGGTGTAGCCGTCCCGGTCCCGGCCGTGCAGCGCCCGGCCGAGCCGCTCCTCGGAGAGGCCGAGGCCGTAGTGCGGTGCGGTGTCGAAGTAGCCGGCGCCGGCCGCGAGGGCGGTGTGGACGACGGCCCGGGCCTGCTCCTCGGGGACGGCGCGGTAGAGGTTGCCGAGCGGGGCGCAGCCCAGGCCGAGGGGCGGGACGGTGACCCCGCTGTGTCCCAACTCGCGGCAGACGGAAGGAGGTTGGCGCACGGCCGGCGGCCCTCAGTCCTGCTTCTCGCCGCTGGTGAAGCGGGAGATGACCAGGGCGATGATGATGATCGCGCCGTTGAGGAACTGGGTCCACAGCGGCGGCACCCCGCCCAGCGTCATGACGTTGATGACCAGTTGGAGGGTCAATACGCCGGTGAGCGCGCCGAAGAGGGTGCCGCGGCCGCCCTTGAGGCTGATGCCGCCGATCACCGCGGCGGCGAAGACCTGGAAGATCCAGCCGTTGCCCTGGCTCGCGGAGACCGCGCCGTAGTGGCCGGTGTAGAGGATGCCGGCGAAGGCGGCGAGCACCCCGGCGAGGGTGAGGACGGTCCAGGTGAGCCGGTCCACGCGGATGCCGGCGGCGCGGGCGGCCTCCGCATTGCCGCCGATCGCGTACAGCGCCCGGCCGTGCCGGAGGTAGCCCAGGGCCGCGCCGCCGAGCGCGAACAGTGCCAGGCAGATCCAGACGGCGGCCGGGACGCCCAGCCAGACGGCCTTGCCCAGGTAGGCGAAGGACTCCGGGACGTTGCCTATCGACTGCCCCTCGGAGAGGCCCACCTGGAGGCCGCGCAGCATGGTGAGCATGCCGAGGGTGGCGATGAAGCCGTTGACCCGGAGCCCCAGGATCAGCAGGCCGTTGGCGGCGCCGACCGCCGCGCCGACGGCCAGGCACAGCGGGATCGCCGTCCAGGCGGGGAAGAGCGCGAGGCCGGCGAACCGTCCGCCGTCCGCGGGCATCACCAGCCACAGCGCCACCACCGGCGCCAGCCCGATGGTCGATTCCAGTGACAGGTCCATCCGGCCGCTGATCAGGACGAGTGCCTCGCCGAGCACCAGCAGGCCGAGTTCGGTGGACTGCTGGACAACCCCGATGAGGTTGTCCTGGGTCAGGAAGGCGGGCGAGACGATGAAGCCGATGACGCCCAGGGCGAAAATCACCGGCACCAGGGAGAGGTCGCGCCAGCGGGCCGGGTCGATCCGGGGCCGGCGGCGGGCGCGCGGGGTGGCGGCGCCGAGGTCGGTGGCCGGCGGTGCGGCGGTTTCGGTCATGGCGCGGTCCCTTCCGTTCCGTGCGGGTCGTCGGTGCCGTCGCCGGCCAGGCCCTCCATGGCGGCGACCAGGTCGTGATCGCGCCAGCCGCGCGGGAAGTGGGCGGTCACCCGGCCGTGGAAGACCGCCAGCACCCGGTCGCAGACCCGGAGGTCGTCCGGTTCGTCGGAGACGATCAGGGCGCCGCTGCCGCCGTCCGCGACCTGGCGTACGACGCCGAGCAGGGCCTCCTTGGACCGGACGTCGACGCCGTTGGTGGGCCGGACGGCGACCAGGACGGCGGGCCGGCGGGCCAGCGCGCGGGCGACCACGACCTTCTGCTGGTTGCCGCCGGAGAGCCCGGAGACCGGCTGGCCGGGCCCGGTGGTCCGGATGTCCAGCTCGCCGATCATGCGCCGGGCGAACGCCCGGGTCCGGGAGGGCAGTACGGTCCCCAGCGGTCCCAGCTGGTCGGCGACGGTGAGGGTGGCGTTCTCGGCGACGCTGCGGCCGAGGACGAGGCCCTCGCGGTGCCGGTCCTCGGGGACGTAGCCGATGCCGGCGGCGAGGGCGTGCGGCACGCTGCCGGTGCGGACCGGGCGGCCGCGTACCGAGATCCGGCCGGCGTCCGGGGCCCGCAGCCCGGCCAGCGTCTCGCCGATCGCGGTGGCCCCACTGGCCGTGGCGCCCGCGAGGCCCACCACCTCACCGGCCCGTACGGTCAGGTCGAGCGGGCCGAACCGGCCGTGCAGCGCCAGCCCTTCGGCCCGCAGCACCGGTGCGCCCGCGGCCCGCGCGGCCGGCCGGGGGCGCCGCGCGGCGCCCGGCTCCTCCCCCGTCATCGCCGCGACCAGCTCGTCCCTGGGGAGGTCCGGGACGGGCGCGGTCAATACGGGGCGGGCGTCGCGGAGGACGGTGACGGTGTCGCACAGCTCGTATACCTCCTGAAGGTGGTGCGAGATGAACACGAAGGCCACGCCCCGGTCGCGCAGGGCTCGCAGTTTGCCGAAGAGCCGGTCGATGCCGGCCGCGTCGAGGCGGGCGGTGGGCTCGTCGAGGACGATCAGCCGGGCGCCCTGCGACAGGGCGCGGGCGATCTCCACGAACTGCCGCTGCTCCACGCCGAGTTCGCGCATCCGGGCGGCCGGGTCGACCGCGACGCCGTGCTCGGCGAGCAGCTCGCCGGCCCGGGCGCGCAGGGCGCCCCAGCGGAGCGTGCGGCCGCCCGGGAGGCGGCCCAGGAAGAGGTTCTCGGCGACGGTCAGTTCGGGCACCGTCATCGACTTCTGGTGGACGCAGGCGACCGTGCGCCGCCAGCCGGCCGGGTCGCCGAAGCGGGGTGCGGGCCGCCCGGCGAAGGTGACCCGGCCCGCGTCCGGGCGGGTCAGACCGGTCAGCACGGAGACCAGGGTGGACTTGCCGGCGCCGTTGCGGCCGACGAGGGCATGGGCCTCGGCGGGCCGTACGGTCAGCCGGGCGCCGTCGAGGGCGACGGTGGGGCCGTAGCGTTTGACGATTCCCTCGGCGTGCACCGCCGCCGGTTCCTGGGCCGTCATCGCCGCTGCTGCTTCCCGGGCCGGCCGAGCTGATTGGCCCAGAGCGTGGGGTCGTCGACGGTGGCCTTGGTGACCAGGGGTGCCGGGAGCTGGTCCTCCAGACCGTTCTTGATCTTCACGATGGTGGAGCCGTGGTCGGTGCGGCCGGCCCGGAAGGTCTTGCCGTCCAGTGCGGCCTGCGCGTAGAAGAGCGCGTACTTGGCGTAGAGGTCGGCCGGCTGGGAGAGGGTGGCGTCGATCGTGCCGGCGCGGATCGCGGCCAGTTCGTCCGGTATGCCGTCGTTGGAGATGATGGTGAGGTGCCCGGCGGAGCCGGCCGGTACGAGCCGCTTCTTCTGCTCCAGCAGGGCCAGCGTCGGCTGCAGGAAGGCGCCGCCGGCCTGCAGGTAGATGCCGTCGAGGTCGGGGTGCTGGGCGAGCAGGCCCTGCAGCTTGGCGGAGGCGACCTCGCCCTTCCAGTCGGTGGCCAGCTCGTGCACGGTGATCTTCGGGTACTTCTTCTTCATGCAGGCCGCGAACGCCTCGGAGCGGTCCCGCCCGTTGACCGAGCTGAGGTCGCCCTGGAGTTCGGCGACCCGGCCCCGGCCGCCGAGCTTGCGGCCGAGGTAGTCGCAGGACTTCTCGCCGTAGGCGCGGTTGTCGGCGCGCACGACCATGTAGACCGGGCCGTCGTCGGGCCGGGTGTCCACGCTGACCACGGGGATCTTCTTCGCCGCCAGCCGCTGCAGCTCGGCGCTGATGGCCCCGGTGTCCTGAGGGGCCATCACGATCGCCTCGGCGCCCTGGCCGGTCAGCGCCTGGACGTCGGCGACGACCTTGGCGATGTCGTTCTGGGAGTTGGCCAACGGGAGGGCCTTCGGGCCGCCGTGGTCCAGGTCCTTTCGGAGGTACTGCTGGTAGGAGTTCCAGAAGTCGGTGTCCGTGCGGGGCAGGTCGATGCCGATCCGGCCGGCGGCGTCGCTGCCGCGGTTGCAGCCGGTGAGCGCGGTGAGGGCGGCAAGGGCAGCGAGTACGGACACCGCGGCACCCGCCGCCGCGCCGGTCGTACGCAGTCTCATGGGAGTCCCTTGGTCGGTCGGGTGGGCTGTCCCGGCGCTCCGTTCGCAGCCGGGATCACGTCGCGGGGCGCAGGCGCAGGCCCTGCATGCCGCCGTCGACGGCGAGCGCGGTGCCGGTGATGCCGGCGGCGGCCGGGGAGGCCAACGAGGCGATGGCGGCGGCCACTTCGGCGGCGGTGACCATCCGGCCCATCGGCTGGCGGGCGTGGAGGGCGGCGCGTTCGGCGGCCGGGTCGTCGGCCCGGTCCAGCAGCCGGCCGATCCACGGGGTGTCGGCGGTGCCCGGGTTGACGCAGTTGACCCGGATGCCCTCGCGGACGTGGTCGGCGGCCATGGCGAGGGTCAGCGAGAGCACCGCGCCCTTGCTGGCGGCGTACAGGGCCCGTTGGGGCAGTCCGGCGGTGGCGGCGACGGAGCAGGTGTGGGTGATCGACACGGCCCCGGGGCGGTCGGGTGCCGCCCGGCGCAGGTGCGGCAGTGCGGCGCGGGCGGTGCGGACCAGGCCGAGCAGGTTGACGTCCAGGACGTGCTGCCACTCCTCGTCGTCGTTGTCCTCGACGGTGCCGGTCGCACCGATGCCGGCGTTGCCGACGAGGGTGTGCAGGGCACCCAGTTCGGCCGCCGCCTCGTCGACGGCGGCGCGTACGGCGGCGGCGGAGGTGACGTCGGCCGTGACCGCGAGGGTGCCGGACGGGGCGCCGGACGGGTCGCGGTCCAGTACGGCGACCTTGGCGCCGCGCTGCTGGAGCAGGGCGGCGGTGGCCGCGCCGATACCGGAACCGCCGCCGGTGACGAGGGCGGCCAGGCCGTCGAAGTCGGTCATGCGAGGGCCTCCTCGGTGGCCTGCCGGGCCCGCCAGACGGGCCCGTCGGGGTAGCGGTGAGCGGCGAGCGACGCCGGGTGCATCTCGGCGGAGAAGCCGGGGGCGGCCGGGGCCCGGTAGCGGCCGTGCTCGACCACGGCCGGGTGGACGAAGTGCTCGTGGAGGTGGTCGACGTACTCGATGACCCGGTCGTCCCGGCTGCCGGAGACGGCCACGTAGTCGAACATCGCCAGGTGCTGCACCAGCTCGCACAGTCCGACCCCGCCCGCGTGCGGGCACACCGGGACGCCGTATTTGGCGGCCAGCAGCAGGACGGCCAGGTTCTCGTTGACCCCGGCCACCCGGGCCGCGTCGATCTGGACGAAGTCCACCGCCCCGGCCTGCAGCAGCTGTTTGAACACCACCCGGTTGGCGACGTGTTCGCCGGTGGCGACCTTCACGGGCTGCCCGGAGCGCACCGCGGCGTGCCCCAGCACGTCGTCCGGGCTGGTCGGTTCCTCGATCCAGTGGGGGGCGTACGGCGCCAGCGCGGTCATCCAGCGGACCGCCTCGGCCACGTCCCAGCGCTGGTTGGCGTCGACCGCGATCCGTACGCCGGGCCCGACCGCGGCGCGGGCCAGCCGCAGTCGCCGCCGGTCGTCGTCGAGGTCGGCGCCCACCTTCAGCTTGATCTGCCCGAAGCCGTCGGCCACCGCCTCCTTCGCGAGCCGGACCAGCTTGCCGTCGTCGTAGCCGAGCCAGCCGGGCGAGGTGGTGTACGCGGGGTAGCCCTCGGCCTTCAGGCGGGCGGTGCGGCCGGCCCGGCCGGGCTCGGCGGCGCGCAGCAGGGCCAGCGCCTCGCCGGGGGTGAGCGCGTCGGAGAGGTAGCGGAAGTCGACGAGCGAGACGAGGTCCTCGGGGGTCATCGCGGCGAGGAACTCCCACACCGGCAGGCCGGCCCGGCGGGCTGCCAGGTCCCAGGCGGCGTTGACCACCGCGCCGGCCGCCATCTGCATCACGCCCTTGTCGGGGCCGAGCCAGCGCAGCTGGGAGTCGTGGGTGAGGTCACGGTGCAGGGCGGCGAGGTCGGCGGCGGTGGTGGGTGCCGGGCGGCCGACGAGGTACGGCGCGAGGGCACGGATCGCGGCGGCCATGACGTCGTTGCCGCGCCCGAGGGTGAAGCAGAGGCCGTGGCCGCGCGGTCCGCCGCCGGTGTGCAGGACGAGGTAGGCGGCGGAGTAGTCGGGGTCGGGGTGCATGGCGTCCGAGCCGTCGAGCCGCTCCGAGGTGGGGAAGCGGACGTCGTGGATCTCGAACGCGGTGACGGTGCCGGTCGCGGCCATGCGCACGCCCCTGGGGAGTAGCGGAGGAACATCGTTCCTGCCGGCGGAGCTAACATCGGACCTTTCCGGGTCATCCGATGTATAGACCCGGTCGCGAGGCGGCGTCCAGACCCCGTACCGAAAGTCCTGCGGGAGTTGAGGAAGGAAAGCCGCATGACCTCGGCCACAGATCGGATGACTCGGGACGTGTTCGTGCACAGGGGCTGCGGACCGGGCCCATACAAGCCGTAGGCTTGGTGACGCACGTAATGGAACTGCTGCCGGCCGCCGTCCCCGACGGCCGGGCCGGTCGGAAGGAGGCGCTGGGTGATCGAGCTGGAGGGGGTGCCCGAGCTGATCGACCCGGTCATGGTGGCCGCGTTCGAAGGCTGGAACGACGCCGGCGACGCCGCCTCCGCCGCGGTCGCCCACCTGGACCGGGAGTGGAAGGGCGAGGTCTTCGCCGCGCTGGACGCCGAGGACTACTACGACTTCCAGGTGAACCGTCCCACCGTCTTCCTCGACGGCGGCGTACGCAAGATCACCTGGCCGACCACCCGGCTCTCCGTGGTCCGCGTCAGCGACGCGAACGGCAAGGGGCGGGCGCGCGATCTGGTCCTGGTCCGCGGCATCGAGCCGAGCATGCGCTGGCGCTCGTTCTGCAACGAAATCCTCGGTTTCGCCCATGAGTTGGGCGTGGAGATGCTGGTCGTGCTGGGCTCGCTGCTCGGGGACACCCCGCACACCCGCCCGGTCCCGGTCAGCGGGGTCACCTCGGACGCGGACCTGGCCCGCCGGCTGGATCTGGAGGAGTCGCGCTACGAGGGCCCGACCGGCATCGTCGGAATCCTCCAGGAGGCGTGCACCCACGCGGGCGTGCCGGCGGTGAGCCTGTGGGCGGCGGTGCCGCACTACGTCTCCCAGCCGCCCAACCCGAAGGCCAGCCTCGCGCTGCTCAACCGCCTGGAGGACCTCCTCGACATCAGCATCCCGCTGGGCGAGCTGAGCGAGGACGCGCGCGCCTGGCAGCTGGGCGTGGACCAGCTGGCGGCGGAGGACAGCGAGGTCGCCGAGTACGTGCAGTCGCTGGAGGAGGCGCGGGACACCGCCGATCTGCCGGAGGCGTCCGGCGAGGCGATCGCCCGCGAATTCGAGCGCTATCTGCGCCGCCGCGACCCGCAGTCCGGCCCCGGCGTGGCCACCGAGGGCGGGCTCGCGGAGGGCCGGGACAGCTCCTACCTCCGCGACACGACCAGCGGCCGCACCCGGCCGCCCCGCCCGGCGCCCAAGGAGCCGCGCGAGCCCGGCACCGGACCGAAGGACACCGGTCCGTCCGACTCCTCCCGGCGGCCCGACGAGGACGGCCCGGAGGAGAGCGGCGACTGAACCCGGGCGCACCCCGGGGTCGATGCACCCGCACAGCACAGGGACGCCGGACCGGCCGTCGAGCCGGACCGGCGCCCCCGTGTCATCCCGGTCTCAGGGCCGTCATCCGGAGCAGTGGAAGCGCGCCCCCGCCCAGTCGCCGTGGTCACCGGACTTCTTGCCGTCGGTGTCGGTCACCTTCAGCCGTACGTGCCGGGCGCCGCCGAGCGGTACGTCCACCGCCACCGGCGCCGACTTCCCGGTCAGCTTCGGCGAGGTCCACAGCACCTTGCCGTCCGCCTCCACGGAGAAGGCGACCTCCCCGTAGTCGGCGATCTCGTCGTCGATCCCGGCGTCCGCGGTGAACGACGTACAGCGGCCCCCGGTGAAGAACTCCAGGTCGGCATTGGCGTGCGCACCGATGCCCTTGGCGTACGTCTTCCCCGCGAGAGTGAGCGGATGGCCGTCCGCCGGGCCCGACTCGCCGTTGCTGCGGTCCCGTTCGGCCGGACCGTACCCATTGGTGGCGGTCAGCCATTCCATGTCGCTCGCCCAGGTGTCGGTGGCCGGCGCGGGCGGTACGGGGCGTACCTCGAAGCGGTGCACGGTGGTGCGCGGCGCCCCCGCCGCCCGGTAGCGGACGGTCGCGGTGACGGTCACCGGGTCGGCGCTGCTCGCATCCTTGGGTGCGGTCACGGTCAGCGCGTCGCGGGCGGTGCCGCCGGCCGCGAGCCTGCCGTGGTGCACCGGCGCGGAGACCCGCCAGCCCTCGGGCGCGGACAGCGACACCGAGACGTCCGTGGCGTCCCGGGTGCCGGCCGTCACCGCGGTCCGTACGGTCGTCGGCGCGCCCTTGGTCACCTCCTGGCCGCCCGGGGTGCTGACCGCGACGCCCGCGCCCGGGGTCCGGCCGCCGACCGCACTGGCACCCTTGAGCGTCAGCCCGAAGGCCCGGTCGGTGGGGCGGGCGGCGGTCTTGACGCGGACGACTCCGCCGCGGTCGGCCGGGTCGTAGTACCAGCCCTGGCCGGCCGCTCGGAGGGCGCGCGCGGACGGCAGCCGCTTCAGCGGCCGGCCGGCCAGCTCCACCCCGCGCGGTGCGTCCCCGGTGTGCACGGTGAACTCGTAAGGCCGGCTGGTCTGCTTGCCGTGGAAGGAGCCCTTCGAGGCCCCGACGTCCAGGCGTACGTCACCGGCGCCGGAGCGGGGCGCCGTGACGTCGACCCGCTGGGTGGCATACGCGCCCGTACGGTGGGCGCGGGTCACCCCGTCGTCCTCGTAGAGCGTGAACGACGAGCGGCCCTCGGGGTACACGTCCCAGGCGAGCGGTGATCCGGCGGTCCGGTCCTGGTAGGACGTGATGCCCGGCCACATCGGCACGGCGGCACCGGCCTTGACGAAGAGCGGCAGGGTGTCCAGCGGCGCGCTGTAGCCGTCCAGGGTCATCGGCCCCCGGTAGGTGCGTCCGGACCAGTAGTCGATCCAGGTGCCCTTGGGCAGGTAGATGCCGTTGCGGGTGTCGGTGTCCTGGTAGACGGGGGCGAGCAGGAAGTCCTGGCCGGAGAGGAATTCGTACGTCGCGGCGTTGGAGGCGGCCTTCGGGTCGTCGGGGTATTCCAGCGACAGCGGACGCACCGGCCCGACCCCGGTCCGGGTCGCCTCGGCCGCGTAGGAATACATGTAGGGCAGCAGCGATTCCTTCAGCTTCAGGTATTTCCGGTTGATGGCCGTGTACGGGTCGCCGTAGCGGAAGGGCTGTTTGTCGCTGGCGGCCCAGCCGTCCATCGTCATGACCGCGGGGAGGAAGGATTTCCACTGCAGATCGCGGACGTACGTCTTGGGGCTGCCGCCGAAAATGCCGTCCACGTCACCGGTGGTGTAGGCGAGCCCGGACATCGTCGCGCCGGCGTAGGTCGGTATCTGCCAGCGGATGTATTCCCAGCTGCCGCTCTGGTCGCCGGACCACTGGACGCCGCACCGCTGTGCGCCGGCCCAGCTCTCCGGGGCCCAGGTGAAGCCGCGTGCGTCGCTGTTGTCCTCGATCCCGCGGTAGGCGTCCTTGCAGCCGTCCAGGGCGAATTTGTAGCCGTCGCCGACCCAGGCGACGTCGAGTTTGGCGATCCGCTGTCCGGCCTTGACCTGGTCGGCGAGTTTGGCGATACCGTCCTCGGTCCACAGTCCGAGTTTCATCTTCCGGTCGCCGAGCCCCTGGGAGGTCCGGCCGAGGTTTTCATAACCGCAGCCGTAGCCGTCGTTCACCAGCATCCAGCCGTTGGGCATGTCGTGCTGCACATATCCGTCGGCGACCTTCAGGGAATCCAGGGTGTGCCGCTCGCCGCGGTTCGCATTGTGCAGATAGCAGTCCGAATCGCCGATCTCCAGGCCGTACACCGGCGGCAGGAAGGGCTTTCCGGTCAGTGCGGTGTACTGGCCGATGACGTCCTTCGTGCTCGGCCCGGCGAAGTAATAGGCGTCGAAGCGCCGTTCCTGCGCCGTGGTCGTCACCGGGTCGTCGAAGGCGTAGGTGTTGGGGGCATAGGTGTTGCGGAAGACGCCGTATCCGGCGGTGGAGAGGTAGAAGGGGACGGAATTGGGGTGGCCGCCGTCGTCCCAGTGGTAGTCGACGCCCACCTCGACGGTGTGGCCGCGGTGGGAGGTGTTGCCGCGGCCGTTCTGCATGCCGGCGCCGTAGAACTGGTCGGTGGCGCCGCGGGCGAGGGTCTGGGTGGTGGTCTTGTCGTCCCAGCTCAGGCCCTTGGCCTCGGACCAGACCAGGGAGCCGTCGGCCCGGCGCAGTTCGAAGCGCAGCGGCGACTTGTACGCCGTCAACGTCACCTTGGCCGTGCGGAGTTGGTAGGCGTCGCCGGCGTCCCGCCAGTGGGTGGCCGGCGCGGCGCCCTGCGGCAGCACGATGTCCTTGCCGGTGGGGTCGGAGAAGGTGCCGTCCGGGGCGAGTTCGATGCGGAAGGTACGGTCCGTCACGAAGCTGACCCGGGCCTCGGCCCGGCCCGCGTGCAGGTGGTAGACGGGCCCGTCGGCCTCGAAGCCGGTGACGTCCCCGACGGTGTGGGCGGGCGCGGGGCCGGCGGCCGGTGCGCTGCCGGCCGGGCCGGCGAGTGCCACCACGAGCCCGAGCAGCGCGGCAACGACCGCCGCCCGCAGTCCTGTTGGTTTCCTCATGCCGGACAGCTCTAGCCCGCCGGCCGGGCGGCCCACCATGGATTCTTGCGCCGGATTGCTGGATTTCCGGTCGTCCGGCCGGGTGGGGGCGCGGGCCCGGGCACGGGAAAAGGGGCGCCCGTACCGGCCGGCACGGGCGCCCCTTGCGGGACGGGGGTCAGGCGGTGGCCGTCAGAGGGCCACGCCCAGGAGCGCGTCGACGGCGCGGGAGACGAGGCCGGGGGCGCCCTCGTCGGTGCCGCCGTCGGCCGCTTGCGCGGCGGCCCAGCGGTCCACGGCGGCCAGTGCGGCCGGCGCGTCCAGGTCGTCGGCGAGCGCGGTGCGGATCTCCTCCAGGAGCGCCTCGGCGGGCGGGCCGTCGGGGCGGGAGACCGCGGCGCGCCAGCGCGCCAGCCGCTCGACGGCCTCGTCGAGCACCGCGTCGGTCCACTCCCAGTCGGCACGGTAGTGGTGCGAGAGCAGCGCCAGGCGGATCGCCGCCGGGTCGGTGCCGTCGCGCCGCACCTTCGAGACGAAGACGAGGTTGCCCTTGGACTTGGACATCTTCTCGCCGTTCAGGGCCACCATCCCGGCGTGCACGTACGCCTTGGCGAACGGGTGCTCGCCGGTGAGCGCCTGGGCGTGCGAGGCGCCCATCTCGTGGTGCGGGAAGGCGAGGTCGGAGCCGCCGCCCTGGACGTCGAAGCCCATCCCGAGGTGGTCCAGGGCGATAGCGACGCATTCGATGTGCCAACCGGGCCGGCCGCGGCCCAGCGAGCCGCCGTCCCAGCTCGGCTCGCCGTCGCGGGCGGCCATCCACAGCATCGGGTCGAGCGGGTTCTTCTTGCCCTCGCGCTCGGGGTCGCCGCCGCGCTCGGCGGACAGCAGCCGCATCGCCTCGGCGTCGAGTCCGGAGACCTCGCCGAAGTGCGGGTCGGAGGCGACGGAGAAGTAGATGTCGCCGTCCAGCTCGTAGGCGGCGCCGGCGTCGCGCAGCCGCTCCACCAGCGGGACGATGCCGGGTATCGACTCGACGGCGCCTATGTAGGCGCGCGGCGGCAGCATCCGCAGCGCCGTCATGTCCTCGCGGAACAGGGCGGTCTCGCGCTCGGCGAGCGCGGTCCAGTCGTCGCCGGTGGCCTCGGCCCGCGCCAGCAGCGGATCGTCGACGTCGGTGACGTTCTGCACGTAGTGCACCTGGCGCTTCGTGTCGAGCCACACGCGCTGAACCAGGTCGAACGCGTTGTAGGTCGCCGCGTGCCCCATGTGGGTGGCGTCGTACGGCGTGATGCCGCAGACGTAGATACGGGCGACGGGACCGGGGGCGAGGGTCACCCGTCCGCCGGTCGCGGTGTCGTGGATCCTCAGGTCGCGGCCCTGACCGGGCAGGGCGGGGACCTCAGAAGCGGGCCATGCATGCATGCCTTGAGCGTAACCGGATGCATGTTCCGCATACGAACCGGACCAGGGGTCTTGGCCGGAAAGGCGGTCTTGCGGTTCGCGGCCGGACGTGCATGGGCGCACCGCCGGCCCTCCAAGGGGCCCCGGACGGGCTCAGACCGGCGGCCAGGGGATGGCGGGCCACTCCCCGCTCGGCTCGGGGTGCCGGCCGCGCTCCAGCAGCCCGGCCACCCGCGCCCGGAGCGCGTCGATCTCGGCGGCCGTGAGGAGTTCGGCCAGTCGGGCGGCGAGCGGCGCTGCGTCCGCCAGGGCCGACCCGAGCCCCCGCAGCACCCCCACCGCCTCCTCGGTCAGCGGCTCGCCCGCCCAGCCCCACAGCAGCGTGCGCAGCTTGTCCTCGGTGTGGAAGGTCACGCCGTGGTCGATGGCGAAGAACTCGCCGTCCACGCCGGGCAGCAGATGGCCGCCCTTGCGGTCACCGTTGTTGATCACCGCGTCGAGGACCGCGAGCCGCCGCAGCCGCGGGTGGTCGGCGTGCACCAGCAGCGCGGTGCGGCCCTCCCCGAGCTCCGCGAAGCCGACGGCCTTCCAGCCGGGCCCGGGCTCCTCGTCCTCCACCAGTGCCAGCAGTTCGGGCACCTCGTCGCTGCTCTCAGGCGGATCGATCCACTCCTGGACCATGCCGGTGCCGTAGGGGCCCTCGCGCAGCACGGTCGGCGGGATCAGGTCCCAGCCGCAGGCGCGGGAGATCTCGTACGCGGCGACCTCGCGCTGGGCGAGCGTGCCGTCGGGGAAGTCCCACAGCGGGCGCTCGCCGGCGACGGGCTTGTAGACGCACGAGGCGGTGCGGCCGTCGTGGGTGACCGTGCAGTAGAGCACGGCGTTGGACGCCTCCCGGATACGGCCGCGCACGGTCAGCTCGCCTTCGGCGAGGAGGGCGTCGGTCGGTCCACCGGCGGGCTCCGCCGCGGCCGGCGGCGGGTCCTGGGGGCCGGTGGGACCGGGCAGCTGCCCGGCCGGTTCGACGGCGGGCTCCATGGCGCTCAGGCGCCCCGCCGGTATCCGTTCTGGCGCGGACATACGTGTCCCTCCGGGTCGAGCGGCAGGCTGCACAGCGGGCACGGCGGGCGGCCGGCGTTGACGACCTCCAGGGCCCGCTTGGCGAACGCCCTGGCCATCGTCCCGGTCAGGCGCACCCGCAGCATCGGCGGGCCGTTCTCGTCGTCCTGGAGCAGCCGTTCCTCGGCGTCCGCGAGGTCCTCCTCGCTGTCCGCGTCGAGCTCCACCAGCGCCTGGGCCTCGACGATCATCCGCTCGTCCTCGCCGTCCCAGGCCAGCGCCATCGTGCCGACCCGGAACTCCTCCTCGACGGGCATCTCCAGCGGGGCGGTGTCGGTGAGCTCGGCGGGCGAGACGGCGGGGACCGGGGCGTTGCCGCCGCTGCGCCGGACGACCTCGTCCAGCAGCTCGTCGATCCGCTCGGCGAGCGCCGCGACCTGGGTCTTCTCCAGGGCGACGCTGGTGGTCCGGCCGGCCGCGGTGGCCTGGAGGTAGAAGCTACGGCGGCCAGGCAGCCCGACCGTACCGGCGACGAAGCGGTCCGGTACGTCGTAGAAGAACACCTGACGGGACAACGTCCTGCTCCGATTGCTCGACTGCGGGGTCTGCGGTCGCTGCGGGTCCTGCGGACCGCAGGGGCGGCGGGCAGCGCCGTCGCACCACCCTACTGCGCCGACTGATCACCCTGCGCCCGCACCACCGCCGATGGTCGCGTCCCGGTCCGCCGCCGCGCTGCCGCCGTCCTCCCGGGGCACCAGTGAGGCGAAGTCGCCGGTGTCCCCGAGGCGTACGAGGTAGGGGCGCAGCCGGGTGTAGCGGATCACGGTCAGGGAACAGGGCTCGACCGAGATCCGCTGGAAGAGGTCGAGGTGCATGCCCAGCGCGTCGGCGACCAGGGACTTGATGATGTCGCCGTGCGAGCACATGGCGTAGGTGGCCTCGGCGCCGTGCGTCTGCTCGACGCGGGCGTTCCAGTCGCGGACCGCGTCCACCGCGCGGGCCTGCATGGCCCGCATCGACTCGCCCCCGGGGAAGGCGGCCGAGGACGGGTGCTGCTGGACGGCCTCCATCAGCGGCTCGTCGGTCAGCTCGGCCAGTTTGCGGCCCGACCAGTCGCCGTAGTCGCACTCGCTGATCCGGTCCTCGATGTGCAGGGTGATCCCGGGCCGGGCCGCCAGCAGCGGCGCCATGGTCTCCCGGCAGCGCTGCAGGGGGCTGGAGACGAGGGCGGCGAGGGGTACCTGCGCCAGCCGCGCGGGCAGCGCGGCGGACTGGGCCGCGCCGCGCTCGTCGAGGGCGACACCGGGCGCCCGCCCGGCGAGCACTCCGGCGGTGTTGGCGGTGGAGCGGCCGTGCCGCACCAGGATCAGCGTGGGCATGCCCGCCACCCTACGTTCCGGCTGCCGCTTCCTGGCAGGGGTCCCCGGGACGCGCGAGAATGCCTGGTGTGATTGTGGACTGCGCCATCTACCGGGAGGGCCGCCGCACGGACTGCGCGGCCGACTTCTCCCGCGCCCTGAAGGCGGCGCGGGCGGAGGGGCACTCTTTCCTCTGGCTGGGGATGCACGAGCCGACGCAGGAGGAGTTCGACCGCGTCACCAGCGAGTTCGCGCTGCACCCGCTGGCCGTCGAGGACGCGCTCAACGCGCACCAGAGACCCAAGCTGGAGGTCTACGACGACTCGCTGTTCATGGTGCTGAAGCCGGTCACGTACGACACCCGGGCCGACACGGTGACGGCGTCGGAGCTGATGGTCTTCGTGGGGGACTCGTTCGTGGTGACCGTCCGGCACGGGGAGGCCAGCCCGCTGGCCGCGGTGCGGCGCCGGCTGGAGGAACATCCGGAGATCCTGCGGCACGGGCCGGGCGCGGTGCTCTACGCGATCAGCGACGCGGTGGTCGACCACTACATCGAGGTGGCCGCCGAACTCGCCCTGGACATGGAGGAGTTGGAGGCGGAGGTGTTCGCTCCGGTCCGCGGCCGGGACACCCGCAACACCGCCGCGCAGATCTACGCGTTCAAACGCGAGGTGATGGAGTTCCGGCGGGCGACCGGCCCGCTGGCGGAGCCGATGGCCCGCTTGCAGAACCCGGGAGTGCCGTTCGTGCACGATCACGCCCGGCCGTTCTTCCGCGACGTCGACGACCACCTCACCCGCGCCAATGAGTCGGTGGACAGCCTGGACCGCCTGCTTTCGGACATTCTGTCCGCCCATCTGGCACAGATGGGCGTCCGGCAGAACGACGACATGCGCAAGATCTCGGCCTGGGCGGCGCTGGCGGCCGTCCCCACCCTGATCGCCGGGGTCTACGGCATGAACTTCGAGAACATGCCGGAACTGAGATGGCAGTGGGGCTACCCGGGGGTGCTCCTGGTGATGGTCCTCATCGAGGTGTCGCTCTACCGGCTGTTCAAGCGCCGCGGCTGGCTCTGACGTGCCGGCGCGAAGACGCCCGGGCAGCGGCGCCCTTACGCGAACTCGGGGGCGGAGGTGGCCGGGCCGCCCAGGGCGTTCCGCCGCTCGGGCATCCGGAGGCTGACCATCCGCCGCCAGCCGCCCAGCCGCTCGTAGCCGTACACCGCCGCGATACCGGTGGTGAGCGCCGCGGATTTGGCTCCCGGCCACTTCAGGATGCGGCCCATGTGCTTCATCACGGCCAGGCTGACGTCCCGGTAGACGGCGATCTCGGCGTGCGCGCACTCGTGGAGGGCGCGCTGGATGGTCCGCCCGTGGCCGGCCCGGGCGAGGCGGAGCAGTTCCTCGTGGCAGTAGGCGAGGTGATTGGTCTCGTCGTTCGAGATCATCCGGATCGCCCTCCCCACCTCGGGGTGGTCGCCGAAGTGCTTGGTGAGCAGGGCCATCTGGTCGGCGGCGCGCTGTTCGGTGACCCGGCTGTGGGCGAGGTAGGTGATGATGTCGCGCTCGCCGAGCGGCTCGTCACGGCGCAGTTTGTCGTGCGCCAGGCCGATGCCCCGCCGCTCCAGGAGCATGGTGTAGTCGGTCGTCCGGGGGACGTCGGTGGGGGTCAGTCCGCGCTTGCGGAGCAGGGCCTGGAAGATCCGGCCGTGCTTGTCCTCGTCGGCGCCGTGCCGGGCGACCTTGGGCGCCAGCTCGCGCAGCGACTCGGGCAGCAGTGCGGCGATCCGGCCGTTCTCCCAGCCGCCCTGCGCCTCACCGCTCGCCGCTATGGAGCAGAACAGACGGTAGGCCTCGTCGTTGTCGACGATCTCCTGGAACAGGCTCCGGGCCGAGAGCATCTGCGTCACCTCCGAACGGACACACCCGCAATCAGTCAAAGCAGGTGCTCCGGACGCGGCAACCGGGCGGGGTGCCCGTTCGCCCGTTCGGACGAGGCGCGGCCGGGTGGCGGGGCGTAACCCGGCCGCCCGTCGCGGCGTTGTGCAGCGCGACGGCCGTGGCGGGGAAGATCCCCCGAGCCCCCACCACGGCCGCAGGCTCCCGGAAAGGCCCGAGGTCCAGGCGCCCCGGCGCCGGGCCCTTCGCCGGTCGCTACCGGGCGTTTCACCGGGCGCCTCTCGCTGAGCGCCGCCGGTCCGTTCGCCCGGCGGCGCTCATGCCAGCCCGGCGCGCTCCAGGGCCTCGGTACCGGCCCGCAGCGAGGCCAGCCGGTCCTCCAGTCCGAAGCCCGCCGGGGACAGCGTCAGCGTGGTCACCCCGGCCTCCGCATAGGCCCGCATCCGGTCGGCGATCCGCTCGACGGAGCCGAGCAGCGTGGTCCGGTCGATGAGCTCCTCGGGGACCGCCGCGGCGGCGCCCTCCTTGTCGCCGGCCAGGTACTTGTTCTGGATCTCGACGGCTTCCTTCTCGTAGCCCATCCGCCGGGCCGCCTGGTTGTAGAAGTTCTGCTTGCGGCTGCCCATGCCGCCGACGTAGAGCGCGGTGTACGGGCGGAACATGTCGGCCAGCGCGCTGACGTCCTTGTCGGCGCCGACGGCCAACGGCAGCGTCGGGCAGATGTCGAAGCCGTCCAGGGTCTTGCCGGCCTTCTCCCGGCCGGCCCGGAGGGGGGCGACCGCGGTCTCCTCCAGGTTCTCGGCGGCGGGGAAGATCAGCAGCGCGCCGTCGGCGATCTCGCCGGTCTGCGTCAGGTTCTTGGGGCCGATCGCGGCGATGTAGAGCGGGATGTGCGGGCGCTGCGGGTGGACGGTGAGCTTCAGCGGCTTGCCCGGACCGCCGGGCAGCGGCAGCGTCCAGTGCTCGCCCTCGTAGGACAGCCGCTCGCGGGTCATCGCCTTGCGGACGATCTCGACGTACTCGCGGGTGCGGGCCAGCGGCTTGTCGAACTTGACGCCGTACCAGCCCTCGGAGACCTGCGGGCCGGAGACGCCCAGACCGAGCCGGAACCGGCCGCCGGAGAGCGAGTCCAGGGTGGCGGCCGTCATCGCGGTCATGGCGGGCGTCCGCGCCGGGATCTGGAAGATGGCGGAGCCGATGTCGATGCGCTCGGTCTGGGCGGCGACCCAGGAGAGCACGGTGGCGGCGTCGGAACCGTACGCCTCGGCGGCCCAGCAGACGTCGTAGCCGAGGCGGTCGGCCTCCTTCGCCACCGCGAGATTGTCGGAGTCCATCCCGGCGCCCCAGTAGCCGAGGTTGATGCCAAGCCTCATGCCGCTCCCCTTACCCATCAGTAACGTCGCTGTTCCGGGGACTGTAGCGCGCACCCCCGCCGGACGTCACCGACGGGTTGTCCACAGGTCCCCTGTTCCCGGCGCCCGGCGCGTACTCTCAGGGCCCATGGAGCAAAGGCACCTCGGCCGAACGGGCCTGCGCGTGTCCCGGCTCGGGCTCGGCACCCTGAACTGGGCCCGCGACACGGGTGAGCAGGAAGCCGCCGACCAGCTCAAGACGTTCTGGGAGGCCGGCGGCACACTCGTCGACACCGCCGACATCTATGCCGACGGCGGTGCCGAGTATCTCCTCGGCCGGCTGATGGAGGGGCTGGTTCCGCGCGAGGACCTGGTGATCGCGACGAAGGCCGGCAGCGTGCTGGAGGCCGACCGCCGGGTGGACTGCTCCCGGCGCCATCTCCTCGCCGCCCTCGACGCCTCCCTGGGACGGCTGGGCACCGAGTACGTCGACCTGTGGCAGCTCCACGCCTTCGATGCGCACACGCCGCTGGAGGAGACCCTCCAGGCCCTGGACCTCGCGGTCACCAGCGGCCGGGCGCGCTACGTGGGCCTGTCGAACTTCTCCGGCTGGCAGCTGGCCAAGGCCGCCACCTGGCAGCTCGCGGCGCCCGGGGTGCGCAACCGCCTGGCGAGCGCCCAGATGGAGTACTCCCTCCTGCAGCGCGGCATCGAGCGCGAGGTGCTGCCCGCGGCGCTCGACCTCGGGATGGGCGTCCTGCCGTCCTCGCCGCTGGGCCGGGGCGTGCTCACCGGGAAGTACCGCCATGCGACCCCCGCCGACTCGCGCGGTGCCTCGGAGCACCTGGCGGCGTTCGTCGCGCCGTACCTCGACGAGACGGCGGGCCGGGTCGTCGAGGCCGTCACGACCGCCGCCGACGGACTGGCCGTCACCCCGCTGCAGGTGGCCCTCTCGTGGGTCCGGGACCGTCCGGGAGTGACCGCGCCGGTCCTGGGCGCCCGCACGGCACAGCAGCTCAGAGCGGCATTGTCAGTGGAGGCCCTTACTCTTCCTGACGAGATCCGCCGGGCGCTGGACGATGTGTCGGCTCCGGTGCACCACTACCCCGATCACGACTGGAGCACGCTGTGAGCACCGACCGCCCCGCCGGCGACACCCCGCCCGGGCAGGAGGCCGCACCCGGGACCGCGGAGGCCCGTACGCCCGAGGGGGCGCCGGCGGCGGACCCGGGCGCGACGGTGAGCGAGGCACCGGCCGCGGCGCCACCGGCCGGCCGGACCACCGCGGCGGCGCTGGCGGCGGCCGTCCGGGCCGTGGAGAGCGGCGAGCGCTCGGCCGCGTCGTTCTTCACCGAGGCCCCCCGCCCCGCCCGACCGGCCACACCCGCCAAGGCGGCCCCGGCACCCGCCGGCCCCGCTCCCCAGGGCGGACCGGCGGGCCCGCCCCCGGAGCCGGCGACCGCGCACCACGCCGCCGCACCGGCCGGCCCCTCCGCACCGCCGGTAGCAGCCCCGGGCGCCGCCGCACCCACCACCGCACCTCTCCCGGCCCCCGCCCCCGGCCTCGACGGCGTACGACAGGTGCTGCGGGCGGGCGGTGCCCCGGAGACCCTCGCGGAGCGGACCGCCGAGGTGCTCGGCGAGCGGGCCGCGGAGGTCCTGCGCGAGGATCCCTGGCAGCTGCTCGGGGTGCCGGGCGTGCGGCCCGAGCAGGCCGACGGCTTCGCGCGGGCGCTGCTCGGTGCCGCCGCCGGGCCGGGCGACGAGCGCCGCGGCCAGGCGCTGGTCGGCTGGCTGCTGGAGCAGGCCGCGGTCGCGGGGCATTCCGCGCTGGAGGCCGGCGCGCTGCGCGGCGCGCTCGCGCAGCGCCAGGTGCCCGACCCCGACGAGGCCCTGCAGACCGCCATCGCCGAGGGCGCCGTCCTGGTCTTCCAGGACGCGATCGAGGAGCCGGGCCGGGCCCGGCCCGCGGCGGACGAGGACGAGGAGGAGCGGCCGGTCCGGATCCTGCTGGGCCTGGACCGCTGGGCCATGGCCGAGGAGAGCGTCGCCGACGGCCTGGCCCGGCTGCTCAACACCTTCGAGCCGGTCCCGGACTCCGACGCTCCGGACGCCGGCTCCGGGACGCCGGAGGCGGAATCCGGTGCGGCGGACGCGGAATCCGGTGCGCCGGACGCCGGCTCTGATTCCGACGCCGACGCCGAGTCCGACTCCGCGGACGCCGACGAGCGGGCGGAGGCCGCCGGTCCGTCCTCGGAGGCCGGTGACGCCCCGGCCCCGGCCCGCCCCTCCGCCGCTGCGTGGGAGGCCGCGGCCGCCGCCGCGCCGTCGCCGTCGGCCGCGGAGCTGATCCGTACGGCCGCGCACAGCGGCCTGGTGGCGCACACGGGTGCGGAGGCGGCCCGGGCCGAGCCGGCCGTGCTGATCGCCGCGGCCCGTGCGCTGGGCCTGCGGGCCTTCGGCGCCGCCCACAGCGAGAACGGCCGCCGCCGGCTGGCCGCCGACCTCGCCGGGCTCGCGCCGGAGGCGGGCCCGGAGGCCGGGTCCGCAGGCGTGGGCGCGGCGGCGGTGACGGTCGCCGGGCTGCTGTCGGGGCAGGAGGGCCCCGGCCGGGACGCGGACGGTGCCCTCGCGCTCGATCTGCTGGTGGTGCTGGACGCCCCGCAGCTGGATCTGGAGACCGCGGCCCTGCTCGTCGAGTCGCTGACCGACGGGACCCGGCTGGTGCTCAGCGGTGATCCCGGCGTCCTGTGGTCCGCCGGTCCCGGCCGGCTCTTCGCCGATGTCCTCGCGGCCCGTTTCTGCCCCCAGGTCGCCTCCCGCACCCCGGACTTCGGCCCGATCGGCGAGCTGGTGTCCGGCATCGGGATCGGTGAGCTGAGCCAGGTCGAGGCGCCCGGCAAGGAGGTGGTGATCGTCCCGGTGCGGGACGCCGGTGAGGCGGTGCACCGCGCCGTCCAGCTGGTCGCCGACTCCGTGCCCCGTGCGCTGGGCGTCCCGCCGGAGGACACCCAGGTCATCACGGTCGGACACGGCGGCGCGGCGGGCACCCGGGCGCTGAACGCCGCGCTCAAGGAGCGGCTCAACCCCGGCCCCGGCCGGTTCGGCGGCTTCGACCCCGGCGACCGCGTGGCCTACGCCCCGGCCCCCGGCCGTACGCTGCCCGGCACGGTCACCGGCGCCGACGCCGCGGGGCTGCGGCTGGACTGCGCGGGGACCGCGGTCGTGGTGCCGCGCGAGCGGGTCGGCGGCGCGGTCCGGCACGGCTGGGCGCTCACCGCCCATCAGGCGGCCGGGATGCGCTGGCCGGCCGCGGTGGTCGTGGTGCCGGGGGACGCCGCCGGCGGACTGACCCGCTCCTGGGCCTATACGGCCTTCAGCCGCGGTGAGCGGCATCTGTCGGTGGTGCAGGGCGCCGATCAGGCGCTGGGCCGGGCGATCGCCGAGGTGCCCGTCAAGGAGCGGACCACCCGGCTGCGGACACTGCTCGGGCAGCAGAGCGTGCCGTCCGCGGAGGACGCCCAGGGGTGAGGCGGGGTGCGGAGGCGGCCGCCCGGAGCGGAGCGGCCGCCTCCGCCCTCACCTCTCGCGGTCGAGCGGCTCCAGCAGGTCGTCGTCGCCCAGTTCCTCGTCGAAGACGGCGCTGACGTCGAAGCGGCACACCACGCGCTGCGGGTCCGCCTGGTCGAACGGCGCGGAGAGCCACTCCCCCGGTTCCGCCGGTTCGTCGGCGGCCGCCACCCACAGCGTGGAGTCGCCCTCCTCCAGGCCGAACTCCTTGTGCCGGGAGGCGATCTCATCGGGTTCGAACTCCCCGAAGAGCACCCCCAGCGCCGCATGGACGCTGCTGCCGACGACCGCGGCGGCGTCGGCGGAGGGGCCCGCCGCCTCGTCGGCGGCGTCCGGATCGAGGTCCGCGATGCGCTGCGCCTGGTGCAGCAGCCGCTGCGGTTCGGCGACGGTGTAGTCGCGCCGGATCAGCACACTGAGCGCACTGGGATCCTCCGGGCCCGCGTACGCGGGCAGCGCGTCGCTACCGGGGATCTCGAAGGGGGTGACCTCGTCGTAGGTGTCGTAGAGCAGCTCGTCGTACACCTCGGCCGCGGCGGCGAGCTCGTCGAACGCGGCGTAGACAGCCGGATCGTCCTGCCCCGAGCGGCGTTCGACCGCGTCGAGGTGACGGTCCAGCGCGGCTTTGACCGCCTCGGCGGCGGCACGTACCTCGGCAGCGGAAGGCTGCGCAGCATCAGACATAGTGCAGACGCTATCCGTACCGGGGCCGGTCCCGCACAATAGATGCGATGCCGGAATACGAATTCTGCGATGTGTACGTGCCACGGGGCGTTTCCCGGAAGGCCACCACACGCTTGCTGACCGACCATGCCGAGTACGGACACTGGGAGTTGGACCGTCTGCGGCTGAATCCGGACGGCAGCCGCAAGGTGCGGCTGCGCCGCCGGATCATCCGACAGCTCCGCGCCACGTGGTGATCACCACCGGCGCGTGAGCAGCAGAGCGGGCCCCGCCTCGGCAGGGCCCGCTCCTCGGTGCGCTCATGCGCGCTCAGCTACCGCTCGTCACACAGCGCCGACCGTCGCATGATCGCCGCGTGGGCGCCGCCGTTCACCGGCGGACGGCACGCGCCTTGCGGTACAGCACCGCGCCCCCGAGCAGCATCCCGGCGGCGGCCGGAATCGCGTAGCCGGCCGTGCCGGCGCCGGTCTCCGCGAGCTGCTGGCGGGGAGCCGGCACGACCTGGCTGTGCGGCGCGGTCTGCGGCTGCACCGGGGTGTGCCCCTGCGGGGTGGCCGGGTGCTGGGGCTGACCCGGGTGCTGCGGCTTCCCCGGGTGCTGCTGCTCCGGCTGGTGCGGCTTCCCCGGGTGGTGCGGGTGGTGCGGGTGGTGCCCCGAGTTGTCGCCGGTGCCGGGGTGGTGCGGCTTCCCCGGGTGGTGCGGCTTCCCGGGGTGGTGCGGCTTCCCGGGGTGGTGCGGATGTCCCGGGTGCTGCGGGTGGCCGGGCTGGTGGGGCTGGCCCGGCTGGTGCGGACGGCCCGGTACCGGCGCGTCGTTGGCGCAGTCGTTGCCGAAGACCGGGTTCAGCAGACCGACCACCGAAACGCTGTTGCCGCAGGCGTTGACCGGGACGTCGACCGGCGCCTGGACGTTGTTGCCGGAACCCACACCGGGTGAGTTCGCGGTGCCGCCCGCGGCGTTGGCGCCACCGTGGTGGCCACCCCCGCCCGGATGCCCACCGTGGTGGTGGCCCCCTTGGTGCGGACCGCCCGGGTGACCGGTGTGGTGGCCGTGGCTGTCGTTGGCGCAGTGGTTGCCGAACGCGGGGTTCAGCAGCCCGACGACATTGACGGTGTTGCCACAGGCGTTCACCGGGATGTGCAGCGGTACTTGGACGTTGTTGCCGGATCCCACGCCGGGCGAGTTCGCCGCGCCGCCGGCGGCCCCCGCATCCGCGTGTGCGTAGCCGGCGACCGCGGCGAGTACACCGCCGGCCGCCGCCATGGTGATCAGGCCCTTTCGTGCGACCTGTCTCATAAATTGTTCCCCTGCCTAGTGCCTTACAGGAATGCGTGCGCGCGGCGATCCCCCGGGGAGACCGGGGGATCATCCGCCCGCCCACCGAAATACCCAGAGGCCCCGGAATGCGTGCCACGCATCACGGAGCCGAACCGGATCTGACCCTTACGGGTGCAGGTACAACGTCAAACGGCGTCAGAAAGTCACTTGTTGACGCAGTAGTTGCCGAAGGTCGGGTTCAGCAGGCCGACCACGGAGATCGTGTTGCCGCAGGCGTTCACCGGAACGTGCACCGGCGCCTGGACGACATTGCCGGACACGATGCCCGGAGAGTTCACGGCAGCGCCCTGGGCACCCGAGTCGGCGGCGGCCAGGCCCGCACCAGCGAGCACCAGGCCACCGGTGGCCGCCGCAGCAGCGACGATCTTCTTCAGCATTGTTCCTCCTAGTAGGCAATGCGGTCCCAGCCGCGGACCGCACACCCTGCAACGAGGAAAAGGACGTTGAAGCTACGAACACATCAAAGCGTTCACTCTTTCCGGCGACACCGACGCGAACGGCAGGAAATCCGCGCCGATTTCGGCTTCGGCGACTCCTCTTGGCGTGCGTTTCAGCGGGGTCAGCTCTGTTCGATGAACCGGTCGAGCACCCGCACCCCGAACTTCAGTCCGTCCACCGGAACCCGCTCGTCCACGCCGTGGAACATTCCGGCGAAGTCCAGCTCCGGGGGCAGCTTCAGCGGCGCGAAGCCGAATCCCCGGATTCCCAGGTCGTCGAACGACTTGGCGTCCGTACCGGCGGACAGCATGTACGGCACCGCGCGCGCGATCGGATCCTCGGCCTGCAGCGCCGACTGCATCGCCGCGACCAGCGCCCCGTCGAAGGTGGTCTCCAGCGCCTTGTCCGCGTGCACGTCCTCGCGCTTGACCCGCGGGCCGAGGATCCGGTCCAGGTCGGCCAGGAACTCCTCCTCGTAGCCCGGCAGGAAGCGCCCGTCGACGTGCGCGGTGGCCTGCCCCGGGATCACGTTGACCTTGTACCCGGCGCCCAGCTGCGTGGGGTTGGCGGTGTTCCGGAGCGAGGCGCCGATCAGCTTGGCGATGCCGCCGAGCTTCGCCAGCGTGCCGTCCATGTCCTCCGGGTCGAGCTCGGTGCCCAGCGCGTCGCCGAGCTCGTCCAGGAAGACCCGCAGCGTCTTGGTCACCCGCACCGGGAACTCGTACCGACCCAACCGCCCTACCGCCTCGGACAGTTCGGTGATCGCGTTGTCCTTGTGGATCATCGAGCCGTGGCCGGCCGAGCCGTCCACGGTCAGCTTCATCCAGTGCATGCCCTTCTGGGCCGTCTCGATCAGGTACAGCCGCAGCTGCTCGTTGACCGTGAAGGAGAAGCCGCCGACCTCACTGATCGCCTCGGTCACCCCCTCGAAGAGCTCCGGGTGGTGGTCGACGAGGTACCGCGCGCCGTAGGTGCCGCCCGCCTCCTCGTCCGCGAGGAACGCCAGCACGATGTCACGCGGCGGCTTGCGGCCGGTGCGCAGCCGGTCCCGGACGACGGCCAGCGTCATCGCGTCCATGTCCTTCATGTCGACCGCGCCGCGCCCCCACACGCACCCGTCCGCGATCTCCCCGGAGAACGGGTGGTGGGTCCAGTCGGCGGCGTTGGCCGGCACGACGTCGGTGTGCCCGTGGATGAGCAGCGCGGGCCGGGAGCGGTCCTCGCCCTCGATGCGGGCGACGGTCGACGCGCGCCCCTTGTGCGACTCGAAGATCCGTGGCTCCAGGCCGACCTCGGCGAGCTTCTCCGCGACGTACTCGGCGGCGGCCCGCTCACCGGGGCCCGAGTGGTCGCCGTAGTTGCTGGTGTCGATCCTGATCAGATCCCGGCACAGGTCGACGACCTCGTCCTCGCCGGTCACCGTACGGGCCGGCTGTGACTCGATCACGCTGCCTCCTCTTGGTTCACGGCCGCGTCGCGCGCCCCGAGGCGCCCGGTCCGCGGCGGGGGTCCACCGCCATCCTCCACCCCGGCCGCGCTCTGCCCAAGGCCGCAATACTCCCGACATCCGCTGGTCACAGGCCCGCACCCGGCGGAATGTACGGGTGATCGACCACCCCCGAACGTTTGCTATTGTTTTCCACGTCGGAACGGCCCAGGCCGCACCGGCAGACACCTGGTCCGGGTGGCGGAATGGCAGACGCGCTAGCTTGAGGTGCTAGTGCCCTTTATCGGGCGTGGGGGTTCAAGTCCCCCCTCGGACACTCATCAACATCGACGCCCGCTTGGCACTGACCAAGCGGGCCTCGGTGTTTTCCCACGTTCTTCGCTTCGCCGTTTCCCCCCGCCCGGAGATCCCGTGAGACGCCGCTCCCCCGTGCCGCCCGCCCCGTTGCCGCAGCGGGACGGGATCGATGCGGTGCGGGTGCGGCTGCCGGCCGATCCGGGTGGGGTGTGGGGGACGGTCGGGGACCATCTCGTGGCGCGGTTCGGTGGGGCGATCGGGGCCGGGCGGGTGGTGGAGATGCTGGGCGCGGGCCGGTTCGTGGGCCTTGCGGGGGTGCTGAGCGGGGAGGAGCCGTACGTCGCGGGGCGGTACGTGTGGTTCCACCGGGACTTCGCGCCGGAGGTGCGGGTGCCGTTCGAGGTGCGGATCGTGCACCGGGACGAACGGATCGTGATCGCCGACAAACCGCACTTCCTGGCCACCACGCCGCGCGGGCAGCACATCACCGAGACCGCGCTGGCCCGGCTGCGGCGCGAGCTCGGGCTGCCGGCGCTGCAGCCCGCGCACCGGCTGGACCGGCTGACGGCGGGGCTGGTGCTGTTCGTCGTACGGCCCGAGGACCGGGGGGCGTACCAGGGGCTGTTCGGCGGGCGCCGGGTGCACAAGGAGTACGAGGCGGTGGCCCCGTACGACCCGGATGTGGCGCTGCCGGTGGCGGTGCGCAGCCGGATCGTCAAGGAGCGCGGGGTGCAGACGGCGCGGGAGGTGCCCGGGGCGGTGAACGCGGAGAGCCGGATCGAGCTGGTCGAGCGGCGGGGCGGGCTCGGGCGCTACCGGCTGCTGCCGGCGACCGGGCGGACGCATCAGCTGCGGGTGCACATGCACGGTCTGGGGCTGCCGATCCTCCATGATCCGCTGTATCCGGGCGGGGGCGGCGCGGCGGGTGCCCAGGAAGCCGGTGGGGCGGGTGCCGAGGACTTCGGGGCGCCGTTGCAGCTGCTGGCGAAGGTGCTGGCGTTCCGGGACCCGGTGGACGGGCGGGAGCGGCGGTTCGAGAGCGGGTTGCGGCTGGCCGCGTGGCCCGGGGCCGCGGCCGGCTGACGTCCGCCGGCGGAATTTGCGGTGCGGGCGGGGGCCCGGCGTCCGTAGGGTGCGGGGGTTGGTGAACTGGGACGAAGGGCCGGCCGGATGCTGATCTTTGATGCGGACGACACGTTGTGGGAGAACAACGTGATCTTCGAGCGGGTCATCGACGAGTTCCTGGAGTGGATGGTGCGGCCGGGGCTCGACCGGGTGGCGGTGCGGACGGTCCTCGACGGGATCGAGGCCGCGAACGCCCCGACGCTGGGGTACGGCAGCAAGGTCTTCCTGCACAGCCTGGGCGAGTGCGTGGCGCGACTGCGCGGGCGGGCCGCGACGGCCGAGGAGACGGCGCGGATCGCCGGGTGGGCGGCCGCCTTCGCCGGGGACCGGGTGGAGCTGATGCCCGGGGTGGCCGAGACGCTGGCGGAGCTGGCGCGGCGGCACGAGTTGCTGTTGCTGACCAAGGGCGACACCGAGGAGCAGGAGCGGAAGGTGGCGGCCTCGGGGCTGACCGGGCACTTCCGCGGGGTGCACATCGTGGCGGAGAAGGACGTCGCCACGTACGAGCGGCTGAAGCGCGCCTACGACCTGGTGCCGGACGAGACCTGGATGATCGGCAACTCCCCCAAGTCGGACATCCTGCCGGCGCGTTCGGCCGGGCTGAACGCGGTGTTCATCCCGCACCGGCACACCTGGGTGCTGGAGCACGACGAGCTCGACCCGGACGACAAGAAGGTGCTGCACCTGTCGGCGTTCCAGGAGCTGCTGCAGCACTTCTGACGGCGGCAGGCACCGGTACGAAGCGAGGAGGGGCGACGTGGGAGAAGGTGACGGTGTGGTGCGGCGGCCGGGGGTGTCGTGCGTGTTCGTGTGCCACGACGGTGCGGGGCGGGTGCTGCTGGCGCGGCGGAGCGCCGGGGCCCGGGACGAGCCGGGGACCTGGGACTGCGGTGCGGGGGCGCTGGAGTTCGGCGAGACCTTCGAGGCCGCGGTGGCGCGGGAGGTCCACGAGGAGTACGGCACCCGGCCGCTCGGCATCGAGCGGCTCGGGGTGCGCAATGTGCTGCGCGGCGATCCGGTGGACTCGCACTGGGTCGCGGTGGTCTTCGCGGTGCGGGTGGCGCCGGAGGCGGTGACGATCGGCGAGCCGCACAAGTTCGACGCGCTGAGGTGGTGCCCGCCGGACGCCCTCCCCGCACCGCTGCATTCGCAGTGCGGGGAGAGCCTGGCGTTGTTCGTACGGTCCGCCTCGTCCGCGGAGGCGGGTGGCTAGGGCTCGTTCGTGGGGGCAGTGGTGCCGGTGGTGCCGGTGGGGCCGGTGAGCGCCGCCACCGTCCGCTCGGCGGCTTCCAGGAGCTGTTCGTCGGCGCGCAGGTCGGCGTCCGCCGAACCGGCGTACAGCGGGAGCCGGGTGCGTCGGTCGATCAGCGCGCGCAGGTGCGGGAGCACGGGACGGGCGTGCGGGCCCATGGCGGCCAGGGTGGTCATCGCGACGGGCCCGGAGAGGTCGTCGTCGAGGTAGCCCGGGAGTACGGCGAGGAGTTCGGCGGCCACGGGCGGGCCCTCGTTCCGCCACAGCACCAGGGAGCCGCGTACCTGCATGACGCCGGGGCGGCCGAGGACGGCGGCACGTAGCTGCGCGGACTGCTCGCGGTCGAGGCCGCCGTGGTCGAGCAGCCACCGGAAGAGGGCGGAGTGGTCGGCGGTGCGGCGGCCCTCCGGCCGACGGGTGCGCAGACAGGCCTCGACGGGCGCCCGGTCGCCGGTGATCCGGGCCAGGGCCAGTGCGCCGTGGCCGGGGCGCCGGCGGGAGTCGCGGGTGAGCGTGGTGAGCAGCGGCACCGCGGCGGCCGCAGGCGGGCCGATCCGGCCGAGCGTGCCGACGAGGGAGAGCTCCGGCCAGGTGGCCAGGGTGGCGCCGCGGGCCTCGGCCGCCTCGCACGCCGCGCGCAGCGCCGTGAGGAGGTCGGGGACGCACAAAGCGGCGGCCGCCGGATCGAGGGCGTCGAGGATGCCGAGGGCGAGGGACAGCGCGTCGTGGCCTTCGGTTCGGAGCAACTTGCCTGCGTAGTCGGCCAGTTGGGCGGTGTCGGCGGCTCCGGCGCGGAGCACGCCTCGGAGGGCGGCGAGCATGCCGGGTGGGCGGGCGCCGGTGGCCAGCAGGGCGTGGACGTGCGGGGCGGCGCGTGGATCGTCGATCGTCGCGAGGGCGTAGGTGATGTCCCAGGCGAGGGCGGCGGAGGGGTCGGCGCCCGGGCCGGTGGGGTCCGCGGCCGGAGCCGTGGGGTCCGGCAGCAGGGCGGCCAGGGCGGTGACGGACCGGCGGGTGGCGGTGCGGGAGGCGCACAGGGCGTGCACGACGAGGGCGCGCAGGCCGGGCGGTGCGGTGGGCAGCAGCTGGACGAGGTGCGGGGCGAGGGTGCCGGGAGCGGCCCGCCACTCCTGGAACGCCCGGTGGGCCAGCTGCACCCCGACCCGTCGCCCGTAGGCGCCCGCCTCGCCGGCCAGCAGCCGGATGACGGTGGCGTAGCAGTCCTGTTCGCGTTCCTGGCGGTGGAGGGCGCGGCCCCAGCGTGCGCCGATGGAGCAGCCGCGGTCGGCGTCGTGGGCGGTGAGCGCGGTGACCTCCGTCACGATCTGGGCGTCCAGTTCCGGCCAGCGTTCGCGCGGTGCGGTGGCCAGCTCCTCCAGGCAGCCGAGCAGCCGGATCTCGGGGAGCGGGTCGGTGCGGAGCGGGCCGGGCGGGCAGGCAGCGTCCGGCGTGCCGAGCAGCGCGTCGGCCAGGGCGATCCGGGTGCCGGGGTCGGTGAGTTCACCGAGGGCGGTACGGGCCCGGTCGGCGGCACCGGTGCGGACGAGGAGCGTGGCGGCGGCCCTGCGGACGTCCGGGTCCGGGTCGTGGAGCGCGGCCGCGGCCGCCGGAGCCGGCGCCGGCCAGGGTGTACGGCCGTACGTCAGCTCGCCGAGGAGGGTGAGCGCGGTACGGCGTACGGCGGGGCTGAGGTGGCGGGTGAGCGAGAGCAGTTCGCGGGTGGCCGGGCCGCCGGGGTCGGCGCCGACCGCTTCGAAGACGGCGGTTCTGGCCGGGGTGCCCGGGGTGAGGACGGATCCGTCGAGGACCGCCGCGGTGAGGTCCGACGGACGGTCGGGGCCGGGAGGGGTCGACGCGGTGGCACCGGTCGACGGGCCGGCGGCGGTCGACGGGGTGGAGGCCGGGTCCTGGCCCGGCGTCCGCGTGGTCATCGGGTGGGGCGGTGGCCGCCCTTCCTGTAGGTCATGGGGAGGATCATGAACCACGGGAAGGGCGGCGGCAACGGATTTACGGGACGAGCCTTCCGTCGCCTTCCACCGCGGCCCTACAGCGGTGCGACGTCGGTGAGTTCGCCGTCCTCCAGGGCGAGCCAGCGGGTGATGCCCAGTTCCCGGAGGAACGTCAGGTCGTGGCTGACGACCACGAGCGCGCCCTCGTAGGACTCCAGGGCGGTGACCAGCCGGCGGACCGAGGCCATGTCGAGGTTGTTGGTCGGCTCGTCGAGCAGCAGCAGCTGCGGGGCGGGCTCGGCCAGCATCAGCGCGGCGAGCGAGGCGCGGAAGCGTTCGCCGCCGGAGAGCGTGCCGGCCTGCTGGTCGGCCCGGGCCCCCTTGAAGAGGAAGCGCGCGAGCCGGGCCCGGATGCGGTTGTTGGTGGCGTCCGGGGCAAAGCGGGCGACGTTCTCGACGATGGTCAGGTCGTGGTCGAGGACCTCCAGTCGCTGGGGGAGGAAGCGGTGCGGAACGTGGACCTCCGCGGTGCCGGACTCCGGTGGGATCTGGCCGGCGAGGGTGCGCAGGAGGGTGGTCTTGCCGGAGCCGTTGCGGCCGGTGAGGGCGATGCGTTCGGGACCGTGCACCTCCAGGTGGGCGCGGGCGCCGTAGCGGGTGCGCACCTCGCGCAGGGTGAGCACGCCGCGGCCCGGCGGGACGGCGGTGTGCGGCAGGTCGATGCGGATCTCGTCGTCGTCCCGGACCGCTTCGACGGCCTCGTCGAGGCGTTCCCGGGCTTCCTTGAGGCGTTCGGTGTGCAGGATGCGGTGCTTGCCGGCGGAGACCTGGGCGTCCTGCTTGCGTCCGTTCATGACGATCTTGGGTTCGCGCTTGTTGGCGTTCATCTTGTTGCCGTAGCGGGCCCGGCGGGCCAACTTGACCTGGGCGTCGGACAGTTCGCGTTTCTGGCGCTGGACGTCGGCCTCGGCGACCCGCACCATCCGTTCGGCCGCCTCCTGTTCGGCGGCCAGGGCGCGTTCGTAGTCGGCGAAGTTGCCGCCGTACCAGTGGACCTCGCCGCCGCGGAGGTCGGCGATCCGGTCGACCCGGCCGAGGAGTTCCCGGTCGTGGCTGACCACGACGAGCACGCCGGACCAGCCGTCCACCGCGGTGTACAGGCGCTCGCGGGCCGCCCGGTCGAGGTTGTTGGTGGGCTCGTCGAGCAGCAGGACGTCCGGCCGGCCGAGCAGCAGGGCGGCCAGCCGCAGCAGGACGGATTCCCCGCCGGAGATCTCGCCGATGGTGCGGTCGAGGTCGATACCGGTCAGCCCGAGCTGGTCGAGGGTGGCGCGGGCCCGCTCCTCGACGTCCCAGTCGTCGCCGATGACGGTGAAGTGCTCCTCGCTCGGGTCGCCGTTCTCGATGGCGTGCAGGGCGGCGCGGGCCGCGGCGATGCCGAGTGCCTGGTCGACGCGGAGCGCGGTGTCGAGCGGGGCGTGCTGCGGGAGGTAGCCGATCTCACCGGCGGTCCGGACGCTGCCCGCGGTCGGGGTCAGCTCGCCCGCGAGGAGCTTCAACAGGGTTGATTTTCCCGAGCCGTTGAGGCCGATCAGGCCGGTGCGGCCGGGGCCGACGGTGAGCTGGAAGTCCTCGAAGACGCAAGCGCCGTCGGGCCAGCTGAAGCCGAGGCCGGAGCAGGCGAGGGAGGCGGCGGAGGCGGCGCGGGATGCGGGGGTCTGTGACATACGGGTCTCCTGGGTGCGCGGAAAGGTGTGCGGGGAGCTGCGCGGGAGACACCGCGGGGGGACGCCGAAGGGCCGGGTGCGCCGGGGTACGCCGGTCGGCACGCCGAGGTCACGGACGGCGCCACGCGGTACGTCAGGGCGTACGCGTGCGCGCGGTGTCTTCAGGACCTCAGACGAGCAACGGCCTTCTCCAATCGGCGGCAATGGGGCCGGGAAAGACGGTACGGGGGACGCCACGAAAAAGCAAACGCATTTTTCGTTGCGTTTGCAGCGAGGGTGCGCGCCGGCGTCCCCGGAACCCCGCCCTACTCCCCCGCCCCCTCGCGCGGGCGCAGCCGTACCCGGGCGGGACCGGTCGGCTGCAGGGTGATGCCGGCGGCGACCGGCACCTCCTCGTCCACGGCGTCGAGTTCGTACGCGCGCAGCAGCATCGCCAGCGCGAGCACCGACTCCAGCATGGAGAAGTGCTGCCCGATGCAGGCGCGCGGACCGCCGCCGAACGGGAACCAGGCGTACCGGTGCCTTTCCCCGTCCCGCTCGGGTGCGAACCGGCCGGGATCGAAGCGTTCCGGGTCGGGCCACAGCGCCGGGTCGCGATGGGTCACCCACGGCGCGACGACCACGTCCGCACCGGCCGGGATGCGGAAGCCACAGATCTCGGTGGCCGCCACGGCCCGCCGGCTGACGACCGGGGCGGCCGGGTACAGCCGCATGGATTCCTTGAGCGCCTGGGTCAGGTACGGCAGCCGGTCCAGGTCGGCGGCGGTGGGCACCCGGTCCGCCAGCACGCGGTCGATCTCCGCCCGGACCCGGGCCTGTTCCTCGGGGTGGCGGGCGAGCAGGTGCAGGGTGAAGGCCAGGGAGATCGCGGTGGTCTCGTGCCCGGCCAGCAGGAAGATCAGCACCTGCTCGCGGATCTCGGTGGCGTCCAGCGAACCGTCCTCGGCGTTGCCGGCCGCGGCCAGCAGCGAGAGCAGGTCCTCGCCCCCGGCTGGGTCCGGGCCGTCCGCCGCACCGGTCGCCGCGCGGCGGCCGGCGATGATCCGGTCGCACAGCGCGTCGAGTTCGTCCATGGCGGCCCGCGCCCGCAGATTGCCCGGGGTCGGCCAGTGCCGCGGGATCTTCACCGGCACGTAGGCGCGCTGCACGACGTACGCGTTGATGACCGGGGCGCAGCGGTGGATGGCGGCCACCGCCTCCTCGGCGTCCAGGCCGAAGAGGATCCGGGCGACGGTGCGCAGTGCGAACCGGTTCATCTCGGGGACCAGGTCGACGGTGGCGTCCTCGGCGGTCCGCCAGCGGTCGACGACGGTGACGGCCTCGCCGGTCACGGCCGAGGCGTAGCCGTCCACCCGGCGCTTGGTGAACAGCGGCTGCACCAGCCGCCGTTGCCGGAGGTAGTCGGCGTCCTGGCTGGTGAGCAGGCCGTTGCCGAACGCCTGCCGGACCTCCTCGTACAGCGGGTGGTCCTTGCGGAAGTTGGCGGCCTGGGAGGCGAGGATCTGCTGGACGCCCTCGGGCGCGAAGACGGCGTGGAACACGCTGCGCAGACCGGGCGGTCCGGCCTCCAGGCGGACCACGTCGCCGTGTTCGCGCCGGGCCCTGGCGAACGTGCTCAGGGAGTCGCGCCGCAGGTCGAGCATCGAGCCGAGCAGGGGGAGGCCGGCCGGGCCGGGGATGTCGTCGAGGGCGGCCGGGGCGGGCCGGGAGCCGGAGGGCGAGTCGGGCTGGGAGTCGGTTATGGGCATGGTCGGATGTCTATCCCGGCGACGGGCGTTCCTACCCCCGGCGGGGGCCCGGCCGCAATGTGGCGGGAAGGCGCAGGGGCCCGGGGCGGCGCCGGGCCGGGCCGCGTACCATGGGCCGGATGATCAACAAGCGTGCCGGGCGCCCGGCCCCCGCGGCCGCGGCGTCCTGCCGGGTCACCGTCTGCCGCGGCTGCTGCTGCGGCGATGCGGCCAAGATCCCGGGCGTGGACCACACCGGTCAGATACCCCGGCTGCGGGCCGCCCTGGACGGCGCGGCACCGGTACGCGCCTCGGACTGCCTGGACGTCTGCGACCAGGCGAACGTCGTGGTGGTGCAGCCCTCGCCGGCCGGCCGGGCGGCAGGGGGCCGGCCGGTGTGGCTGGGGCTGGTCAACGACGACGACGCGCTGGCGGACATCGCCGCCTGGATCCGGGCCGGCGGCCCCGGTCTCGCCGAACCCCCGGGCGTCCTGGACCTGTACACGATCACGGTGTCGCGGCGGGTGCGCGAGGGACTGGCGGACTGAGCGCACGCGTGCCGCCCCGACGGCCGGCTACTGCCGCCGGTTACCGGAGTCTTACGGCCGCGGGCCGGGCCGCGCGCCGCGCCGCCCGGTGGTGTTGGCTGGGGCCATGAGGTCTCTCCCGGGAAGGGCCCGCTGACCGTGCACCGCGAACCGCCGCCCGCCGCTCCCCCGCCCGCCCCCGCGTCCGGGCCGCCCCGGCGCGTCCTGGTCGTCGAGGACGATCCGACCGTCGCCGAGGTCGTCACCGGCTATCTCTCCCGCGCCGGATACGCCACCGAGCACGCCGCCGACGGGTTCGCCGCGCTGGACCGGGCCGCGGCCTTCCGGCCGCATCTGGTCGTCCTGGACCTGATGCTGCCCGGCCTCGACGGCCTGGAGGTGTGCCGCCGGCTGCGCAGCGCCCACGACGGGCCGGCGGTCCCGGTGGTGATGCTGACCGCGCGCGGCGAGGAGGCGGACCGCATCCTCGGGCTGGAGCTGGGCGCCGACGACTATGTGACCAAGCCGTTCAGCCCGCGCGAGCTGGTGCTGCGGATCGGCTCCGTGCTGCGGCGCGCGGAGTCCCCGCCGCCGGCCGCGGCGCCCGCGCCCGTCCTGCGGGCCGGGGACCTGACCGCCGATCCCGAGGGCCGGCGGGCCGACCGCGCCGGACGCGAACTGGCCCTCACCGCCCGCGAGTTCGACCTGCTGGTCTTCCTGATGCGCCACCCGGGCCGGGTCTTCTCCCGGGAGGAGCTGCTGCACCGGGTGTGGGGCTGGGAGTTCGGCGATCTGTCGACGGTGACCGTCCATGTGCGGCGGCTGCGCGAGAAGGTCGAGTCGGATCCGGCGGCGCCCCGGCTGGTGACGACGGTGTGGGGCGCGGGCTACCGCTTCGATCCGGCGCCGGGTTCCCCCGGGCCGGGAGAGCCGGCCGAGGGGTGTCTGCCATGACGGACTTCCTGGTCATCGTGGCGCTGGCGGCGCTCGGCGCGGCGCTGGTGGGGCTGCTCGCCGCGCCCGCGGTACGGGCGCTGCGGCGCCGTTCGGTGGTGCTGTCGCTGTTCGCGGTGGCGGCGCTGGCGGTGGCCGCGATGGCCGCGGGCACGGTGGCGGTCGCCCAGGCGATGTTCCTGTCGGGGCACGACCTGGGCGTGGTGATGGCCGTGGTGGCGGTGTCCGGGGTGGTGTCGCTGGCGGCCGCGCTGCTCTTCGGCCGGCGGATCGCGGCGGGCAGCCGGGAGCTGGCGCGGTCGGCGCGTACGGTCGGCAGCGAGGGCGGCTTCGTCGCGCCGGACGAGCCGCCGACGGCCGAACTCGCCGCGCTGTCCGGGGCGTTGGAGGAGACCAGCGCGCGACTTGCGGAGGCCCGGGAGCGCGAGCGGGCGCTGGACGGCTCCCGCCGCGAGCTGATCGCGGGCATCTCGCACGATCTGCGGACCCCGCTCGCCGGGCTGCGGGCGATGGCCGAGGCGCTGGAGGACGGGGTCGCCGAGGACCCCGCGCGCTATCACTCCCGGATCCGGACCGAGGTGGAACGGCTGTCCGCCATGGTCGACGACCTCTTCGAACTGTCCCGGATCCAGGCCGGGGCGCTGGCCCTGACCCTGTCGCGGGTGTCGGTGTACGACCTGGTGGACGACGCGCTGACCGGGGCCCGGCCGCTGGCGCGGGCGGGCGGGGTGCGGCTGGTGGACGGCGGGGTGGCGCCGCTGCCGGTGCGGGTGGACGCCCAGCAGATCACCCGGGTCCTGGGCAATCTGCTGGTCAACGCGATCCGGGCGACGCCGGCCGAGGGAACCGTCGCGGTCAGCGCCCGGCAGGAGGCGGACCGGGTGGTCCTGGCCGTCGAGGACGGCTGCGGCGGTATTCCGCCGGAGGACCTGGCCCGGGTCTTCGACACCGGCTGGCGCGGCGGCTCCGCCCGCACCCCGCGTGCGGACGGCCAGGCCGGTGCGGGGCTCGGGCTGGCGATCGTCCGCGGCATCGTGGAGGCCCACGGCGGCCGGGCGACGGTACGGAACGCCGGCGCGGGCTGCCGCTTCGAGGTGGCGCTGCCGGGGGCGGGGGCTTAGGGCGCTTCTGACGGATATCCGTGGCGACGCCGCGGAGATCCGTCAGAAGCGCCCTAGGGGCCCGGCGATCGCGTACCGGCTCAGCTGCGGGCCGCCGCCCCGTCCCGTTCCTCCGGGCCGGGACCGGTGGCGTGGTGCGCGTCGTCCGGACGGCGCTCCGGGAAGTCCCGGACGGTGCGGACCGGCGAGAGGACCAGGGTCAGGGCCGCGAGCGGCACACCGGCGGTCGTGATCCACAGGGCGGTGCGGACGCCGAGGGCGGAGCCGAGCGCACCGCCGAGCAGGGCACCCAGCGGCAGCGTCCCGTAGTTGAGGAAGGCGCTGCTGGCCACCAGCCGGCCGAGCAGGGACGGCGGGCAGTACCGCTGCTGGAAGCCCACCTTGAGGATGTTGCCGCCCACCACGCCCGCGCTGACCCCGAAGCTGCCCGCGACGTAGAGCAGCGTGCCGGCGCCCTGGGTGGTCAGCGGGATGAGCAACGCGGCGCTGGGCAGGCCGAGTTCGTACAGCAGCATGGCGCGGGCGGTGCCGAGCCGGGCGGCGGTGCGGCGCACCAGGAACGCGCCCGCTATCCCGCCCGTACTGGCCAGTGCGAGCAGTCCGCCGACGGCTCCGGACGGGAGGCCGACCTCGCGTACCAGGAAGACGGCGACCAGGGACTGATAGGCCATCAGGGCGAGGTTGGAGAGGGCACCGAAGAGCGTCAGCGTGCGGAACCACACATCGCCGGTGACCAGCCGCACGCCCTCGGCTATCTCGGCGGGCAGGGAGCGCGCTGCGCGGCCGTCGTTCCGCTCCGCCGGGCGGGCTTCGCGGTGCCGGATGCCGAGCAGGCACAGCAGGGAGATGAGGAACGTGCCGGCGTTGGCCAGCAAGCCGTTGACCGCGCCGGCCAGTTGGGCGAGGAGGCCGGCGGCGCCCTGTCCGACGATCTGCGCGGCGGAGGCGCTGCCGTGCAGCTTGGCGTTGCCCTCGGCCTGGTCGGCGGGGTCGAGGAGGGTGGGGAGGTAGGCGCTGTACGCGGTCTGGAAGACCACCGCGGCGCCGCCGGTCAGCAGGGCCACCGCGAGCAGCGCTCCCAGGCCGAGCCTGCCGTACCGGGCGAGGACGGGGACGGCGGCGAAGAGCGCCAGGGACAGCGCGGCGGAGGCGAGCATCAGGGGGCGACGGCGCACCCGGTCCACCCATACGCCGACCGGGAGGCCGATCAGCAGCCAGGGCAGCCAGCCGGCGGCGGCGAGCAGTCCGACCGCGAAGGTGGAGGCGTGCAGGGTGGACACCGCGACGAGCGGCATGGCCACGTTGGTGACCGCGGCCCCGAACTTCCCGGCCGTCTCACCGCACCACAGCAGCCGGAAGTCGCGGTGCCGGAGGAGCAGTCCGCTCATCGGTCGCCGCCCCCGTCCGCGTCCGCGCTCTCCTTCCGGGGGAAGGACTGCAGCTGGACGAGGACCGGCCGGGTCGCCTCGCCGTCCACCGCGGACGGGTTGCGGTTCGCGTCCAGCGCCGCCGCCCGGTGTCTTGCGACGACCTCGGCCAACTCGGCGTTGAGCGCCTGCAGTTGCCCGGCCGTCATCCGCAGGTCCTGCCAGCGGGAGAGGGTGCCGGCGTTGTGCCACTCGGGCTCCCAGTCCTCGGTGAGGTAGGTCGTGACCTGGTGGAAGTCCCGCTGGACGAACTCGTGGAGGTAGACCGACAAGGCGCCGCGGGTGGCCGGATCGTCGCGGAATTCGGTGGTGTCGAGGCGGTGCGAGACCCGGGCCGCCCGCCACCAGCGTTCGCGCTTGGTGCCCCGGCCGGTGTCCTCCTCGATGAAACCGTGGTCGGCGAGGTGGCGCAGGTGCCAGCTGACGGTGCCGGTGTTCTCACCGAGCTGCCGGGCCACCCCGGTCGCGGTGTCCGGACCGTCGAGGGTCAGCAGGTCCAGGATGCGCATCCGCAGCGGGTGCGCCAGGCCGCGCAGGCTGCGGGCGTCCATCCGGCGCTCGGGAAGGGCACCGGACGGCTGCGCAGGCGGTGTTGAGGGTTCGTCAGGCATGACCTGAGCATAGCCTTGCAGAGAGTCCTCTGCACAGTGTTCTCTGCAGAGAATTCTCTGCAGAGGGTTTTCCTACTCCCCGCCGCCCCCCTTGCCCCCCTTGCCGTCCTCCGGCGTCCACAACGGGTGTTCGCGCCGGGCCCATGCCGCGTCGACCGACCCGGTGCGCAGCCCCACCCTCGACTCGGGGTCCCGGTACGCCATCCAGAGGTGGCCGCCGATCACGATGAGGAGGCTGAGGGCGAGCCAGTCGTGGACGAACGTGGCGCCGGTACGCCAGACCAGCGGCGCCAGGTGCGTGAACCACATCAGCAGGCCGGTGCCGGTCATCACCAGGACCGCGCCGGCGAGCCAGGCCGCGTACAGCTTCTGGCCTGCGTTGAACTTCCCGGCCGGACGGCCTCCCCGGCGGCGCAGAACGGCCCGCAGCCAGCGCCGGTCGTGCGGGCCGAAGCGGTTGAGGCGGCTGAGGTCGGCGCGCAGCGCACGGGAGGCCAGACCGAGCAGCAGCGGGACCGGTAGCAGGATGCCGGACCACTCGTGGAGGGTGACCATCAGGGCGCGGCGGCCGACGAGTTGGGCGAGGAACGGGAGGTAGAGGCAGGCCGCGGTGGCCACGCAGACGGCCATCAGGGCGGCGGTGGCCCGGTGCACCCGGTGTTCGGCGCGGGTGAAGCGCGGGACACGGGGGCGGCCCTGGGCCGGGCCGGCGGCGGTCTCAGGTTGTGGGGACATCGTCCCGTCCGTTCGACCGGCCGACCCAGGCATCGACGTCATATCCGAGCTGCTCCCAGTATCCGGGCTGGACGTGGTCGGTGACGGTGATCCCGGAGAGCCACTTCGCCGACTTGTAGAAGTACATGGGTGCGACGTAGAGGCGCACCGGCCCGCCGTGGTCGTGGCCGAGCGGCCGGTCCTGCATCCGCAGGGCGACCAGCACGTCGTGGCGGCGGGCCTGTTCGAGGGTGAGGGATTCGCTGTAGGCGCCGTCGAAGCAGGTGAAGCGGACGGCCTTGGCCTCGGGGCGGACCCCGGCGGCATCGAGGAGGGTGGCCAGGCGCACGCCCTCGAACGGGGTGCGGGGCACCCGCCAGCCGGTCACGCACTGGACGTCGCGGACCAGCCGGGTCTGCGGCAGGGCGCGCAGATCGGCGAGGCGGTAGCTCGCGCGGTGGCGCACCAGGCCGTCGACGGTGAGGCGGTAGCTGTGCTCGTCCTTGTCCGGGACGGAACCGGTCACCGAGTAGTAGCGGAAGCCGCCGCCGGCGGGCAGCAGACCGGACAGACCGGTGGGGTCGTTCTGCGCGGCGGCGCCGAGGGTCTCGTCGTAGGCGCGCTGGAGGTAGGGGGCCGCGGCGACGCCGGCGGCGCCGGCCGCGAGCATCCCGAGCACCACGCGGCGGCCGACGGGCGTGCCGCGCCGGTCGTCGTCGTGGCCGGCCGGGCGGGCCGGATTCTCGTCCTTGGTCACCCCTCGATTCGAACACCGCGCGGGCGCCGGGGCCAGTGTCCGGGCCCCGGCGTCAGACTTTCGTCATGGGCTTCCGTCATGGGCCGGTGCGCCCGAACCCCCGGGCCCGGCGCAGTGCGGCGGCCCGGGCGGCCCGGAAGGCGCGGTCGGGGTCGCGGCCCGCGTACGACCAGGGGGTGCAGGTCCGGTGGCGGCCGATGCGCGCGAAGAGGGTGGCGGCCTCGGCCATCCGTCCCTCGTGGAAGGTGGCGTGGGCCAGGAAGTTGAGGTCGACCTTGCCGCGGGGGTGGTCCTCGCCCTCCCATTCCAGCCACCAGTCGAAGGCGGCCTGCCGGAGCCGGTGCGCGTGCCGGGTGCGCCAGTGGCCGGACTCCGCCGGGTCGGGCGGCTCCAGGCCGGCGGCGGCCCGTACGCGGTAGCGCTCGGTGTGGGCGACGACGGGGAGCAGGGCGAGCGGGGAGTCCGCGGGGGCGCGGGCGGCGGCACGGGCGGCGAACTCGTGGGCCGGGTGCCGCGGGTCGTCGGCGGCGTGCGGCTGCTGTTCGGACAGGCAGGCGGCCATCAGGTGGTGGGCGTGGTGATGGTCGGGGTGCCGGGCCCGTATCTGGCTGAAGGCGTGGGCGCGGGCGTCCTCGGTGCCGGTGCGGCGGGCCAGGATCAGCGCGCCGAGCCAGGGCGTGGGGTCGTCGGGCAGCAGCCGGGCGGCGGCCGCACAGGCCGCGGCGGCGGCACCGCTGCTGGTCCCGCCGCGCAGCGCCCGCCGGACGGTGGCGACGGCGAGGAGGGTGGCCGCGTCCCCGCTGTCCGGTTCGGCGAGCTGCCAGTCACCGGCCCAGGCGGCACTGCCCGGGACGCCGGCCAGCACCGTTAATCGGTGGCCCCGGCGGTCCCAGTCGGTGCCGGTCCCGGCGAGCAGGGTGCGCACCCGGGCCCACTGGCCGAGCGCCAGGGCGTCGGCGGCGACGGCCAGTTCGGCGTCGTCCAGCGCGGGGCCGGGGGCCGGGCCGACTGCCCGGCCGGTGGGGCCGGGGGCCGGGGGTGCGAGGGGCGGCGAGGGGGAAATCGACATCACGGGTCAGCGGGCTCCATGGCGCGCCGCGCCGGTCGTGCGCCGCACCTGTCGTCCTTGGTGGGCGGGGCCGGTTCTGCGCGCGCCTGTGCAGAGGGTGACGGTCTGGTCCGCACCAGTCATCACGCACAGCAAAGCGGTACGCAGAGCTCCCCGTCAAGGCGGAAAGAGGAATGGCTGGATCCGCCAGCATCTTTCCGCGGCCCCCACGCCGTCAGGCCACCGCCCGGGCGGCCGCCCGGCCCGCCGTACGGCCGGAGAACAGGCAGCCGCCCAGGAAAGTGCCCTCCAGCGAGCGGTAACCGTGCACCCCGCCGCCCCCGAAGCCGGCCGCCTCGCCCGCCGCATAGACACCCGGCAGGGGCGCCCCGCCGTCGGTCAGCACCCGCGAGGAGAGGTCGGTCTCCAGCCCGCCGAGCGTCTTGCGGGTGAGGATGCTCAGCCGGACGGCGATCAGCGGGCCGGCCTTGGGATCGAGCAGCCGGTGCGGGGCCGCGGTGCGGATCAGCCGGTCACCGAGGTACTTGCGGGCCCCGCGCATCGCCGTCACCTGGAGGTCCTTGGTGAAGGAGTTGGCGATCTCCCGGTCCCGGGCCACGATCTCACCGCGCAGCGCGGCCTCGTCGATCAGCGGCTCCTCGGTGAGCGCGTTCATCCGCCGTACGAGATCGGGCAGCGAGCGCTCGACGATGAAGTCCGTGCCCCGGTCCATGAACGCCTGCACCGGCCCCGGCGCGCCGGCCCTGGCCCGGCCCAGCACGTCACGGACGCTCTTGCCGGTCAGATCGGGGTTCTGCTCGGAGCCGGAGAGGGTGAACTCCTTCTCGATGATCTTCCGGGTGAGCACGAACCAGGTGTGGTCGTGGCCGGTGCGCATGATGTGTTCGAGGGTGCCGAGGGTGTCGAAGCCCGGGAACAGCGGCACCGGCAGCCGCCGGCCGCGGGCGTCCAGCCACAGCGGGGAGGGGCCGGAGAGGATCCGGATGCCGTGCAGCGGCCAGATCGGGTCCCAGTTCTCGATGCCCTCGGTGTAGTGCCACATCCGGTCGCGGTTGATGATCCGCCCGCCGGCCGCCTCGGCGATGCCCAGCATCCTGCCGTCGACGTGTGCGGGCACACCGGACAGCATCCGCTCCGGCGGGGTGCCCAGGCGCTCGGGCCAGTTGGCGCGCACCAGCTCGTGGTTGCCGCCGATCCCGCCGGAGGTGACGATCACGGCCTGCGCCCTCAGCTCGAACGCACCGGTCACCTCCCGGCTGCTGGGCCTGCCGCGCGGGACGTCGGAGGGCGCCAGGACCTCGCCGCCGACCGTGTCCACGCTGCCGGCGCTCCGGGTGAGAGAGGTGACCCGGTGCCGGAAGCGGAGGTCCACCAGGCCGCGCGCGGCCCCGGCCCGCACCCGGCGCGCGAACGGCGCGACCAGCCCGGGCCCGGTGCCCCAGGTGATGTGGAAGCGCGGGACGGAGTTGCCGTGCCCGGTCGCGGCGTAGCCACCCCGCTCGGCCCAGCCCACGACGGGGAAGAACCGTACGCCCTGCCGGTGCAGCCAGGACCGCTTCTCGCCGGCCGCGAAATCGACGTACGCCTCGGCCCAGGCGCGCGGCCAGTGGTCCTCCGGACGGTCGAATCCGGCCGTGCCGAGCCAGTCCTGCCACGCCAGGGCGTGGCTGTCGCGGATCCGCAGCCGGCGCTGTTCGGGTGAATCGACGAGGAAGAGACCGCCGAAGGACCAGTGGGCCTGCCCGCCGAGGGACTGCTCGGGCTCCTGGTCGAGCAGGATCACCTTGCGTCCCGCGTCCACCAGTTCCGCGGTGGCCGCCAGCCCCGCCAAACCCGCTCCGATCACGATCACATCAGCGTCGTACGCCATCAGCAGCCTCTCCTCGCCGGGGCCCGCCGGGCGTCCCGGCCGCCCCGGGCCACCCGGGTGGAACGATCCTCAGCGCACCCGACTGCCGCGTCAACCGTCCGTTACCGCGCAGTAGAGGAAGGCGCGCGGGAGAATGGGGGGTGACCAGGGCCACCCCTCACCTGCCGCCGGATGGCTATCCTCAGGCGCATCCCCCGCCCCGCGCGATAGAGGTGCGACGTGACGGTGATACTGCTCGCCCTTGGAGCGGCCTGCTGTCTGGGACTCGGCTTCGTACTCCAGCAAGCCGCCGCACAGCACGCCCCGATGAAGGACTACCTCTCCCTCCGCCTGCTGCTCGACCTCGTGCGGATGCCCCTGTGGGTGGCCGGTATCGGCCTGATGGTGGTGGGCATGGCACTGGGGGCGGTGGCGCTGGGAATGGGCGACATCACTCTGGTGGAGCCCTTGCTCGCGACCAATCTGCTCTTCGCGATGGCCCTGTCCCGACGGCTGACCAGACAGCGGCTGGGCCGCACCGGCTGGGCCGGCCTGTGGCTGCTGGCCGGCGGCGTCACCGCGTTCATCGTGGCCGGCCGGCCACGGGGCGGACAGCGCAGCACCGACCATCTGTGGCAGTGGCTGATCATGGGCGTGGTGCTGGGCATCGCCCTGACGCTGGCGGCGGTGGCCAAACGGGAGCGGGTGCACGTGAGCCTGGAGGCCGCACTGCTGGGCGTGGCGGCCGGCTTGATATACGGCCTGCAGGACGCGCTGACCCGGATCAGCGGCGAGCACTTCGGCCAGGGCGGCTGGTCGGCCCTGCTCATCAGCTGGCAGCCGTACGCGATCGTGGTGCTCGGGGTGCTGGCGCTGGTGATGGTGCAGAGCGCCTTCGAGTCGGCGCCGCTGCGGCTGTCCCTGCCCGCACTGACCGCCGCCCAGCCGCTGGCCGGGATCCTGTGCGGAGTCGGTTTCCTCGGCGACCAGCTGCGGGTCACCCCCGGCGCACTGGCCTGGGAGGTCGCCGGCATCGCGGCCGTGGTCGCGGGCATCGTCCTCATCGGCACCCACCCGGCGATGCCACCGGGCGCGGGCCGTCCGGAGGACGTCCGCGAAATGCAGCCGCGTTGAGCTTCTCCCCACGTACCAGCGGCGCCGCCCACGTACCTGTCTGTCCCGCCGCGGGGCTTGCCGTTGCTCTTTGCGGCGCCGCCCACGTACTCGGCTGCAGCGCCGTGGTGGTGCCTCACGGTTGCGCTTTGCGGCGCCGCGTATGTACCTGTCTGTCCCGCCGCGGGTGTTGTTCGCCGTTGCGCCTGCGGCGGGCTGGGTGTTTTTGGGTGCGGTGACGGGCCTCCGGGGCCTTGTTCGTGGACTGCTGACGCTTTACGTCCACGAACAAGGCCCCTCCGGCCCGTCCCCTCCCGTTGGGGGAGTGTGCGGGTGAGTGGGGGCGTGCGTTGTGGCGCGTACACCTGGTGTCGCCAGTGAGCGGGAATAGCTCTCCCGGCGTGTCCGGTTGTGGCCCCGCAGGGGGGCCTCGCGACCCTTACGGGATCTGTTCGACCCACCCCTACGGGTCCGCAGACCCCCTTATACCCCCAACGCCCACCCCCACCGCCCTCTTCCCACTCCCCCCACGGGAGGGGACGGGCCGGAGGGGCCGGTGTTTGGGACGTAAAGCGACAGCAGTCCCAAACACCGGCCCCGGAGGTCCGTCACCGCACCCGACACCCACCCAGCCCGCCGCAGGCGCAACGGCGAGACGCCCCGCGGCGCCGCAGACAACTACGTACGGGGGCGCCGCAAAGCGCAACGGCGAGCAACCCCCGCGGCGGGCCAGCCAAGTACGTGGGAGGCGCCGCAAAGCGCAGCGCCCCGCGGCGGGACAGCCAGGTACGTGGGGAGAATGCCTACATGGCCTATGAGGAACCGCTCAACGTCGATGAAGTCCTTGATGTCGTCGACGAGAACGATCAGGTCGTGGGGCAGGCGCCGCGCGGCGAGAGTTATGCGCGGCGGATGCGTACCCGTTGCTCCTTCGTGCTGGTGCGGGACGCGGAGGACCGGATCTTCGTGCACCGCCGTACGCCGAACAAGCTGGTCTTCCCGGCGCACTACGACATGTTCGTGGGTGGTGTGGTCGGCGCCGGGGAGAGCTACGACCGGGCGGCGCTGCGTGAGGCCGAGGAGGAGCTGGGGGTGCGGGGGCTGGCGCAGCCGGAGCCGCTGTTCAAGTTCCTGTACGAGACGGCCGAGCACACCTGGTGGTCGGCGGTGTACCAGGTGCGGTGCACGCTGCCGGTCGCCCCGCAGGAGGCGGAGATCGACTGGTACGCGTTCCTGACCGAGGAGGAGCTGATCGCGCGGCTGGACGTGTGGCCGTGGACGCCGGACGGGATGGCCGCGTACCGGCAGCTGCTCGCCCGGCGGGAGCGGGGGGAGTGCTGATGCGGGCGGGGCGGCCGGGCGGGTTGCGGCGATGAGCCGCGGCGGCGGGCTGCGGGCGGCCGGCGAGGCGGTACGGCTCTGGTTCGCGCCCGCGCGCGTCCGCGAGGAGGGCACGACCCCCGACTACCGGTTCTCGCTGGCCAACGAGCGGACGTTCCTGGCCTGGTTGCGGACCGGGCTGGCGCTGATCGGCGGCGGATTCGCGGTGGACCAGTTCCTGCCCCGGCTGCACGGCACGCTGCGGGTGAGCTTCACCGTCGTGCTGCTGGTGGGCGGAGGGCTGTGCGCGTTGCGGGCGGTCAACCACTGGGTGCGCTGCGAGCGGGCGATGCGGCGCGGCGAGGACCTACCGGTGTCCCGCTTCCCCGCTGCGCTGGCGCTGGCCGTCGGGCTGCTCGCGGCGGCCGTGGTCGTGCTGGTCCTGCTGGGCCGGACGAACTAGGCGATGGCGAGGGAGCGCCCGGTGGCGGGCGGAGCCGGGCCGGGGCCCCGGCCGGCGTCGGACCGGGATCCGGGGCTGCAGCCGGAGCGGACCCGGCTGGCCTGGCGGCGGACCACGCTGTCCGCCACCGTGGTGGCGCTGCTGGCCGGCCGGCAGCTGCTGCGGAACGCCGAGCGCGGGGTGGCGGTCGCGGCGGAGGCGGCGCTGACCGGCCTGGTGTGGCTCGGCTTCGTCGTCCTCGCGCACCGCAGGATGCGGGCCATGGCGGGCGGCCGGCCGCCGGGGCTGCCGCCGCGGACCGCGCTGCTGCTGATCGGCTGCACCCTCGCGCTGGCGCTGTGCGGCGCGGTGATTCTGCTGCAGGGGTGACCCCGTTCCAGAGGGAGGAGCGGAGGGGCGCACGGGAGGAGCCCCGGCGGCGGTTTCCCGTCCGGGCCGGTGGCGGGGGTACCGTGGCCCGGTCCCGCGGCGGCGGAGCGCACCCGAACTCCCCGTAGGCGGGTGGACACTGACGGGGCATCGAAGCAGGAGGCGCAGCCCATGACGGAAGCCGCGGAACGGACCACGACCGGGCGGAGCGTGCCGGAGGAGCCGTATCTGGCCGAACTCGCGGGCGGGGTGCACGCCTTCATCCAGCCCGACGGCGGCTGGTGCCTGAACAACGCCGGGTTCCTCACCGACGGCGGGACCACCCTCCTCGTGGACACCGCCGCCACCGAGCGGCGGGCCCGACTGCTGCGCCGGCGGATCGAGGAGAGCGGCGCCCCGGCGCCCCGCTTCGTGGTCAACACCCACCACCACGGCGACCACACCTACGGCAACGGTGTCTTCGCGCCCGAAGCGACCGTCATCGGGCACGCCGCCTGCCGCCGGGAGCTGCTGGCCGCCGGGCACCAACTGCACGCCGTCTGGCCGGAGGTGGAGTACGGCGACATCCGGCTCACCCCGCCCACCGTCACCTACACCGACGAGCTCACCCTGCACCTCGGCGACACCGAGGTGCGGCTGATCCACCCCGGCGTGGCGCACACGCCCGGGGACACCGTGGTCTGGCTGCCCCGGCAGCGCATCGTCTTCGCCGGGGACCTGGTTTTCCACGGCGGCACCCCGTTCCTGTTCATGGGCTCGCTCACCGGCTCGCTCGAGGCGGTCGAGCTGCTGCGCTCGCTGGACGCGGTCACCGTCGTCCCCGGGCACGGCCCGGTCGCCGGCCCCGAGGTGTACGACGTCATCGAGCGCTATCTGCGCTTCGTCGGCGAGCTGGCGCAGGAGGGCAGGGCGGCCGGCCGTACCCCGCTGGAGGTGGCGCAGCGGGCGGATCTCGGCCCGTTCGCGGAGCTGGCCGAGTCGGAGCGGCTGGTGGCCAATCTGCACCGGGCGTACGCGGAGCTGGCGGGCGGGGCGCCGGGTGCCCCGCTCGATCCGCTGGTCGGCTTCGGCGACATGACGGTGATGAACGGCGGGGTGCCGGTGGCCTGTCACGCCTGAGGCGGTCGTCGCGGTGGACCTGGCATGCGTGTGGCGGCTGTCGCGGTGGACCTGTCACGCCTGATGCGGCTGTCGCGGTTGGCCCGGCATGCATGAGGCGGCTGCCGCGGTTGGGCCTGTCGTGCCTGAGGCGGTGGCCGGGGGCGCGCGGGGTGGTGGCCGAGGGTGGCCGGGCCACGGGCTGGGGCGGCGGCCGTGGGTGGCCGGGTCACGGGCTGGGGCGGCGGCCGAGGGTGGCCGGGTCACGCCTGGGGGCGGTGGCCGCGGAAGTGACCGGAATCCTTCCCGTCCAGCGGTGCGTGACGGACGCCCCACGTACGGCCACTGGACGCCATACCGACTAGTCGGCATGATCGGGGCCACGACCGATCGACCGTCGGACCGTCCACTCCCCACGGAGGAGCACGATGAGCAAGGGCACCCCTCCCCCCACGGCCCCGGACCGGGAGGATCCCCCCGGCCTCGACCTGGCGCGGTTGCGCGCGCATCTGGACCGGGAGCGGCCCGGGCTGGCCGGCGGCCCGCTGCGGGCGGAGCTGATCGAGGGCGGGCGGTCCAACCTCACCTACCGGGTCACCGACGGCGCCGCCCGCTGGGTCGTCCGCCGGCCGCCGCTCGGCCACGTCCTGGCCACCGCGCACGACATGCGGCGCGAGCACCGGGTGATCAGCGCGCTGCACCCGACGCCGGTGCCGGTGCCCGGGACGCTGCTGCTGTGCGAGGACGAGTCGGTGATCGGCGCCCCGTTCTACGTGATGGAGCTGGTCGAGGGCACGCCGTACCGCACCGCCGCCCAGCTGGCGCCGCTCGGCCCGGAACGCACCCGGGCCGTGGTGCTGTCGCTCGTGGACACGCTGGTGGAGCTGCACGCCGTGGACCCGGAGGCGGCGGGGCTGGGCGACTTCGGCCGCCCGGACGGCTTCCTGGAGCGTCAACTGCGGCGCTGGGGCAAGCAGTTGGCCGCGTCGAAGAACCGTGAGCTGGCCGGGATCGACGAGCTGCACGAGGCGCTCGGCCGGGCGCTGCCCGCCTCCCCCGCGCCGGCCGTCGTGCACGGCGACTACCGGCTGGACAACGTCCTGGTCGGCGCCGACGACACCATCGAGGCCGTACTGGACTGGGAGATGTCCACGCTCGGCGATCCGCTGACCGACCTCGGCCTGCTGGCGATGTACAGCTCGGACCTGGGTCTGCCCGAGTCCCCGGTGAGCACGACCAGCGGCGCCCCGGGCCACCCCTCCCCCGCCGAGCTGATCGAGCGCTACGCGGCCCGCTCGGGCCGGGACACCTCGGCCATCGCCTGGTACACCGCGTTCGCCTGGTTCAAGCTCGCGGTGATCCTCGAAGGCATCCACTACCGCTTCACCCTCGGCCAGACCGTCGGTGCCGGTTTCGACCGGATCGGCGAGCTCGTGCCCGTCTTCATCGACCGCGGACTGACCACCCTCAAGGAAGGCTGAGCCCATGGACTTCGCATTCGACGCCCGGACCGAGGAGCTGCGCACGCGGCTGCTGACGTTCATGGACGAGCACGTCCTCCCGGCCGAGCGGACCGCCCACGAGCAGCGGGAAGCCCTCGCCTCGCCGTGGGACACCCCCGCGGTCGTCGAGGAACTGAAGGCCGAGGCCCGCCGGCAGGGGCTGTGGAACCTGTTCCTCCCGGACGAGGAGTACGGCGCCGGGCTGACCAACCTCCAGTACGCGCCGCTGGCCGAGATCACCGGCCGCAGCCCGCAGCTGGCACCGACCGCGCTGAACTGCGCGGCGCCGGACACCGGCAACATGGAGGTGCTGGCGCAGTTCGGCGACGAGGCGCAGAAGAAGCAGTGGCTGGAGCCGCTGCTGGCCGGCGAGATCCGGTCGGCGTTCGCGATGACCGAGCCGGAGGTGGCCTCGTCGGACGCCACCAACATCACCACGCGCATCGAGCGGGACGGCGACGACTATGTCATCAACGGCCGCAAGTGGTACATCTCCGGGGCGATGAACCCGCTGTGCCAGATCTTCATCGTGATGGGCAAGACCGACCCGGACGGCGCGGACCTGCGCCGCCAGCAGTCGATGGTCCTGGTGCCGCGCGACACCCCCGGTGTGGAGGTGAAGCGCGCCATGCAGGTCTACGGCTACGAGGACCACTACCACGGCGGGCACGCCGAGGTGGTCTTCCACGACGTACGGGTGCCGGTGGGCCATCTGATCGGCGAGGAGGGCGGTGGCTTCGGCATCGCCCAGGCCCGGCTCGGCCCCGGCCGGATCCACCACTGCATGCGGCTGATCGGCATGGCCGAGCGGGCCATCGAGCTGATGTGTGAGCGGGCGGTGGCCCGTACGGCGTTCGGCAAGCCGCTGGCCCAGCAGGGCGTGGTCCAGGAGTGGATCGCCGACGCCCGGGTGGCGGTGGAGCAGCTGCGGCTGCTGGTGCTGAAGACCGCCTGGCTGATGGACACCGTCGGCAACAAGGGCGCGCACACCGAGATCCAGGCCATCAAGATCGCCACGCCGCGCACGGTCGTCGACATCCTCGACAAGGCCGTCCAGCTGTACGGCGCGGGCGGGGTGAGCCAGGACTTCCCGCTGGCCGAACTGTGGGCCGCGGCCCGCACCCTGCGCCTGGCGGACGGCCCGGACGAGGTCCATCAGCGGTCGCTGGCCCGGCGGGAGTTGAAGCGGTACCTGTAAGGGGCGGGGCGGCGGGCGCGGGGACGGGGGCGGCCGCCGCCCGGTAGCCGGCCTGGGGGGGCCGGCGGGTCCCGTAGGGGGGCGTCGAACAGATCCCGTAGGGGTCGCGAGCGCCCCCTCGGGGCCGACAACGCCGGTGGGGGTGGCGGGTATTCCGTGGCGGGGTGGTCCGTGGCGGGGCGCGCCGCCGTTACGGCCGTAGTGCCCGGAGCAGCAGGTCGGCCAGGTGGTCGGCGACCTGTTGGGGGGTGAGGGGGCCGTTCTCGCGGTACCAGGTGCCGAGGTGGTGGACGGAGCCGAAGTGGTAGTCGACGACGAGGTCGGCGGGGATGTCGGCGGCGAAGACGCCGGAGCGCTGGCCCTCCTCGATCAGGGCGCGGAACCGTTCGTGGTAGCGCCGGCGTTCGGCGCGTACCTGCTTGTCCTTCTCCGGGCCGAGGTGGTGCATCGACCGGAAGAAGATCTTGGTGTCGTCGAGGTTCTCGATGGTGGTGACGACGACGTCGGCGGCGGCGTCGCGCAGGCGCTGCTCGACCGGGGCGTCGGCGTCGGCGAAGTGGTCCAGCCGCTCCTGCTGGAGCCGCAGCACCCGGCCGTAGACCTCGTGCAGCAGGTCGTCCTTGGAGCCGAAGTAGTGGTAGAGGGCGCCCTTGGTGACGCCCGCCGCGTCCACGATCTCCTGGACGGAGGTGCGGTCGTAGCCCTGCTCCGCGAAGAGCCTGGTGGCGGTGGCCAGCAGCCGCCGCGCCACCGGCTTCGTGCTGCCGTTGCCGTTGCCGTTGCCGGTGCCGTCCTTCGTGCCGGCCATCGCCCTCACCTGTCCTTCGTCGTACGTCATGCGCGGTGGCGCAGCTCCCGTCGGAGGATCTTGCCACTCGTGGTCTTGGGGAGCTCGGTCAGGACCTCCACCTCACGGGGATATTTGTACGCCGCGAGCCGTTCCTTGCAGTACGCGGCCAGCTCGGCGGGCGGCACGTCGGCCCCCGGACGCAGGCTCACGTACGCCTTGACCGACTCGCCGCGGTAGGCGTCGGGCACCCCGACCACCGCCGCCTCGCGCACCGCCGGGTGGCCGTAGAGGACGTCCTCGACCTCGCGCGGCCACACCTTGAAGCCGGAGGCGTTGATCATGTCCTTCTTGCGGTCGACGACGTAGAGCCAGCCGTCGGTGTCCATGAAGCCGATGTCGCCGGTGCGCAGTTCGCCGTCCGGGAGGGCCTCGGCGGTGGCGTCCGGGCGGCGCCAGTAGCCGGGGACGACCTGGGGTCCGCGGACCGCGATCTCGCCCGGTTCGCCGAACGGCAGGTCCGCGCCGTGGTCGTCGACGATCCGCACGACGGTGTCCGGGCCCGGCACACCGACCGCGAGTGTCCCGGAGACCTTGTCCACCGGCGCTTCCCGGCCGGGCGGCACGCTGGCGCACGGCGCGGTGCACTCGGTCAGGCCGTAGCCGTTGTGGAGGTACGGGCCGAAGGCGGTGCGGAACTTCTCGACGAGGGCGGGCGGCAATGGCGCGCCGCCGGACGACATGATCGCGAAGGATGCGAAGTGGTCGCGGGTGACGTCCGGGTGGGCCATCAGTGCCATGTAGGCGGTGGAGGGGCCGACCGTGTAGGCGGGGCGGTGCTCCAGGAAGGCGTCCAGGACGACGCCGGCCTCGAAGCGGTAGGCGAGCGCCAGGGTGCCGGCGCCTGCGAAGCAGGTGGCGAGTTCGCAGACCATGCCGGTGATGTGGAAGAGCGGGGCGAGCGCGAAGTACGTGGTGCCTTCGGGCAGTCCGTGGCCGGTGCGCTGGCGTTCGGCGTTGTAGGTGAGGTTGCCATGGGTGTTGGTGGCGCCCTTGGGCGTGCCGCTGGTGCCGGAGGTGTAGCTGATCAGCGCGATGTCGTCGGCGGCCGGACCGGGGCCGGCCGGCGGTGCGGCGCGCCCGGTGGCGGCGCGGGCGACGGTCAGCAGGTCGTCGGCGCCCTCCTGCGGCCCGAGCGGCGCCCCGCGCAGCACCCGGGTGTCGTCGCGGGTCTGCAGTTCCCGCTCGGAGGTGGTCAGCGCCAGGCGTACGGAGGGCGCGGCGGCGGCGGTGGTGCGCAGGAAGCCGTCCCAGGTGCGGTCGGCGCAGATCACGGCGGTGACCTCGGCGTCGTCCAGGACGTGCCGCAGTTCGGCGGACTTGTACATGGGGTTGACCGGCACCACGACCCCGCCGGCCTTCCAGACGCCGAGCAGGGCGAGGACGAACTGCGGGGTGTTCTGCAGCATGATCGCGGCGCGGTCGCCGGGCCGGAAGCCGCGGTCGGCGAGATGGGCGGCGATGCCGTCGGAGAGCGCGTCGGTCCCGGCGTAGGACAGCCGGCCGTCGAAGTAGGCGAGCGCGGTGCGGTCGGGGGCCTTGCGGGCGGCGGCGCGGAAGGCGTGCAGGACGGAGGGCGGCGGCTGGACCGGGCCGCGCTGGGCGTCGGTGAGCAGGGCCAGCCAGGGCTTGTCGTGGTACGAGGTCACCGGGCGCCCCCTTCGCGCTGTTCCAGCTTCTGCTGGAGGTGGTTCATCGCGGTCAGCCAGCGGTCGGGGTCGGTGGCCCGGGCGGTGTAGTAGTCCGCGACCTCCGGGTGCGGCAGGACCAGGAACCGGTCCTGCTCGATGGCCTCGCACAGCGCGTCGGCGACCGCGTCGGGCTCGACGGCGGTGGGCGTGAGCACCAGGTCCCCGGCCGCTCCGGTGGCGGCCAGCATGTCGGTGCGTACGCCCTGCGGACAGATGGCGTGCACCGCGATCCCGCGGTGCCGGTAGGTGAGCGAGAGCCATTCGGCGAAGGCGTAGGCGCCGTGCTTGGTGACGCTGTACGGGGCGGCGGCAACCATGGTGAGCAGGCCGGCCGCGGAGACGGTGGAGACGAAGCGGCCGCTGCCGCGGGCCAGCCATTCCGGTACCAGTTCGCGGGCCGCCCGGACGTGCGCCATGACGTTGACGTCCCAGGCCAGCGCCCAGTCGTCCTCGGGCGCGTCGGGGCCGCCGCCGGTGCCGACGCCGGCGTTGGCGCAGAAGATGTCGATGGTGCCGCCGAGTGCTTCGCGGGCGGCCGGGACGATGCCGGAGGCGTCCCCGGCGACCGTGATCGCCCCGATCTCCGCGGCGGTCCCCTTGGCCTTGGCCTCGTCCAGGTCGTTGACCACGACCCGGGCGCCTTCGGCGGCGAACCGGCGGGCCAGCGCCGCGCCGATCCCCCCGCCCGCCCCGGTCACGACGACGGCCTTGTCCCGTACGGCTTCCACTGCGGTGTCTCCCTCGGTCGCGCGGATCGACTGACAGGCAGACTAACCAGTCGGTATGTGGGAGCGGAAGAGTCGGTTTCCGGTCGGCCCGTCCCGTTCCCGGACGCGGCCCGGCGCGTTAGCGTGCGCACCGCACGTACGGGTTGGCTTCCTGCGATCACGGAGGTGTGCGGATGGCTCTGTCGAGGCGCGTTCTGCTCGGACATCTGGCGGCGACCGGCGCGGCCGGTGCGGCCCTGACCGCCGCCGCGGCGCCCGCGCGGGCGGCGGCCGGCCCGGACCGGGGCGGCCGGCGGGTGCGGACCGGTTTCGCGCGGCTGGCCGCGGACGGCTACCGGCTCCTGGAAGGCGAAAAGGTCGGCGTCATCACCAACCCCACCGGCGTCACGACCGAGCTGCGGCACATCGTGGACGTGATGCACGCCGACCCGCAGGTCCGGCTGACCGCGGTCTTCGGGCCCGAGCACGGCTTCCGGGGCACCGCGCAGGCCGGCGGGTCCGAGGGCCGCTACGACGACCCGGCCACCGGGCTGCCGGTCTACGACACGTACAACAAGAGCGGCCGGGAACTCGCGGACATCTTCACCGCCTCCGGTGTGGACACCGTCGTCTTCGACATCCAGGACGTCGGCGCCCGCTTCTACACCTACATCTGGACGCTCTACGACTGCATGGTGGCGGCCGTCCTCGCCGGCAAGCGCTTCGTGGTGCTGGACCGGCCCAACCCGGTCACCGGCCGCTTTGCCGCCGGGCCGGTGCTGGACAAGGCGTACGCCTCGTTCGTCGGCCGCGAGCCGATCGCGCAGGCGCACGGCCTGACGGTGGCCGAACTCGCCCTGCTCTTCAACGGCGAGTTCGTCCCGCAGGCGGCCGGCCGGGCGGTGGAGCTCGCCACCGTGCGGATGAGCGGCTGGCACCGCGGCGACTTCTACGACGCGACGGGCCTGCCCTGGGTCCCCCCGAGCCCCAACATGCCCACCCCGGACACCGCGCTGGTCTACGCGGGCACCTGCCTCTTCGAGGGCACCAACCTCTCCGAGGGCCGCGGCACCACCCGCCCCTTCGAACTCCTCGGCGCGGACGGCATCGACCGGCGCTGGGCCGCGGCCGCCACCGAACTCGGCCTGCCCGGCGTGCACTTCAGGGAGGCGTACTTCGCGCCCACCTTCTCCAAGTTCCAGGGGAAGACCGTCGGCGGGGTGCAGCTCCATGTGCACGACCGGGCCGCCTTCGACCCGGTGCGCACCGGCGTCGGTCTGCTGGTCACGGCGAAACGGGTCTGGGGCGGTTTCGCGTGGCGGCCGGACCACGGCATCGACCGGCTGACCGGTTCGGCGACCGTGCGGACGATGATCGACGCGGGCGCGGGCCCGGACGAGATCGTCGCCGCCTGGCAGGCCGGGCTGGCGAAGTTCCGTGCGGTGCGGGCTCGTTACCTGCGTTATCCGCCGGCGTAGTCGCCGACGAGTTCCGCGCCGGTGGTGCGGTCGCCGCGCTCGGCGATCTCCCCGCCGACCCAGGCGTCCACCCCGTGGTCGGCGAGCGTGGCCAGCGCCGTGGTCACGGACTCCGGCGGGACGACGGCGATCATCCCGACGCCCATGTTCAGGGTCCGCTCCAGTTCCCGGCGCTCGACCTGGCCGGCCGTGGCGACCAGGCCGAAGACCGGGCCCGGTGTCCAGGTGGCGCGTTCGACGGTGGCGTGCAGCCCGTCCGGGACGACCCGGGCGAGGTTGCCCGCCAGTCCGCCGCCGGTGATGTGCGCGAAGGCGTGGACCTCGGTGGCCCGGGTCAGCGCCAGGCAGGCGGCGGCGTAGATCCGGGTGGGTTCGAGCAGTTCCTCGCCCAGGGTGCGGCCCAGTTCGGCGAGGTGCTGGTCCAGGCGCAGGCCGGCCCGGTCGAGCAGGACGTGGCGGACCAGGGAGTAGCCGTTGGCGTGCAGGCCCGACGAGGCCATCGCGATCACCGCGTCGCCGGTACGGAGGCGCTCCGCGCCCAGCAGCCGGTCCGCCTCGACGACGCCCGTGCCGGCGCCGGCCAGGTCGAACTCGTCCGCGCCGAGCAGGCCCGGGTGTTCGGCGGTCTCGCCGCCGATCAGCGCGCAGCCGGCCAGCACGCAGCCCTCGGCGATGCCCTTGACGATCTCCGCGACCCGCTCGGGGTGGACCTTGCCGACGCAGAGGTAGTCGGTCAGGAAGAGCGGTTCGGCGCCGCAGACGACGATGTCGTCCATCACCATCGCGACGAGGTCGTGGCCGATGGTGTGGTGGACGCCCAGGGCGCGGGCGAGGTCGACCTTGGTGCCGACGCCGTCGGTGGCCGAGGCGAGCAGCGGACGGGCGTAGCCCTTCAGCGCCGAGGCGTCGAAGAGGCCGGCGAACCCGCCGAGGCCCCCGACGACTTCGGGGCGGGCGGTCTTCCTCACCCACTGCTTCATCAGCGTCACGGCGCGGTCGCCGGCTTCGATGTCGACGCCCGCCGAGGCGTAGCTGGCTCCGGTGCGAGGGCTCATGGACGCCCGCCTTTCGAGGAGTTGATCCGGTCTGTCGCCGTACGGGTCACCATGACGCCGCGCCGTTGAAGGAGGTCGGTCCCGGGCGGAAGCCGAGGCCGCGGCGGGCGGCGCCGAGCGCCAGGGTGCGTTCCACGGCGAGGTGGCTGAGCGCGTAGCGGGTGAGCCGCGGCGGTGCGGAGCGTCCCGCCAGCCGCCAGGCCGTTTCGGCGGTCGCCGCGGCGGCGGACGCCACGGCGGTGGGCACCGTGCGCAGCCGTACCGTCAGGCCGCGGGCGGCGAGCAGGGCCCGCAGCGCCTCACCGATGGGGACGGGGGCCGCGTCGGCGATGTTGTAGGTGCCGGGCCGGGTGTCGCGGTCGCAGGCCAGTAGCGCGGCCGCGGTCAGCTGGTCGATGTGGGTGAGCGACTGCAGGGCGGTGCCGTCGCCCGGCAGCCACAGCCGGCCGCCGCGGACGGCGCCCAGCACCCGGGGCAGCAGCGTCCGGTCGCCCGGTCCGTAGACGGCGTGCGGGCGCAGCACGACGGTGTCCGGGCGGCCGCGCAGGGCCAGTTCGGCGGCGGCCTTGGAGGCGGCGTACGGGGTGAGGTAGCGGCGGACCGGGGCCTCGGTCTCGTGGCCGAGGACGGTCGGCCGGAACGGGTCGTACACGCTGGCCGTCGAGATGTGCACCAGCCGGGCGCCGGGGAAGGACGCGGCCACGTTCCGGGTGCCGGTGAGGTTGGCGTGCCAGACGGGCCCGGGCGCGCCCCAGTCGCGGACGGCGGCGGCCGCGTGCACGACCGCGTCCACCTCGGGGGCGTCGGCCCACACCCCGTCGCAGAGGTCCCAGTCGGCGCGGGTGAGGGCGTGCACGGTCCAGCCCGCGGCGGTCGCGGCCCGGCAGACGGCGCCGCCCACGAAGCCGCGGGCGCCGGTCACGGCGATCCTCATCGGGCCGCCCCCGCCGTCCGGTCGCCCAGCAGGTCGCGCAGCGCGGCGCGGTCCGGTTTGCGGGTGCGGCCGGTGACCGGAATGCGGTCGAGGACGACCACCTCGTCCGGCAGCGCGGCCGCGTCGATCAGGGCGGGCAGCCGGGAGCGGACGGCCCCGGCGAGCAACTCCCTTCCGACCGTGGGCTGTTCGGGCACGACGGCCAGAACGACGCGCTCGTCGCCGTAGGCGTCCGGGACGCCGACGATGACCGCGTCGGCGACGCCGGGCAGGGCGGCGACGGCCGGTTCGTAGAGCCCGGGGTAGATGTTGGTGCGGCCGCGGATGAGCATGTCCTTCTTCCGGCCGAGCAGGACCAGTTCGCCGTCCGCCAGCCGGGCGAGGTCGCCGGTGGCGTGTTCGGTCATCGGTGGCTCGCCGAGGTAGCCGCGGCACAGGTTGGGCCCGGACACCAGCAGTTCGCCGTCCGGTGCGGTGCGCACCCGGACCCCCGGCAGGGGGGTGCCGAGCAGGTCGCCGGGGCCCCGGTGGGCGAGCTTGGCTTCTCCGGTGGCGACCGCGACCGGCACGATCTCGGTCATGCCGTACACGGCGAGGAAGCGGACCCGCGGCAGGACGTGGCCGGCCCGGCGCAGCAGGCCGGGCAGGACGGGTGCGCCTCCGAGGACGAGGTGCCGCAGCGGGGCGGGCAGTGCCGCCTCGCCCCGTTCGACGGCGTCGAGCACCGCGGGCAGGTCGGCCGGGACGCAGAACGCGTGGGTGGCGCCGGCCAGTCCGCGGGTGAACCGTCCGGGGTCGGCGGCGGGCGCGAAGCCGTACGGCGGCATGGTCCAGTGCGCCCCGGCGACCAGGGCGGGGATGCCCATCATCAACTGGTCGGTGTGCAGCACATCGCCGTCACTCATCTCCAGCGCGGAGCCGCAGCCGACCAGGCCGGCGCCGAGCGAGCCGCGGGTGTGGACCACGGCCCGGGGCGCCTGTGTCGTGCCGGAGGTGAAGACGATCAGCGCCTCCTGTCCGGGCGCCGGTCCGGGGCGGTCGGCCGGGGCGGGGCCGGCGGCGAGCCGGCGGGCGGACAGCGCGCCGGCGGGGACGCCGGGCAGCCGTCGGCCGGTGTGGACGTGCCGCAGGCCGAGCCGGTGGTAGTGCGGCAGCAGCAGTCCGCGCCGCCGCGCCAGCGGGCGGCCGTAGCGGGCCACCGCGTACAGCAGGGACTCGGCGGCGGCCCAGCGCGGCTGCGCCAGTTCGCGGCGGGCGGCGAAGAGTTCGGGGCCGGCGCCGGGGTCGGCGAAGACCACGGTGCCACCGGCGGCGATCACGCCCAGCGCCAGCACCACGCCGTCCGGTCCCGGCCGCACGGAGAACAGCATCCGCTCCCCCGCCGCCATCCCGGCCGCGCGCAGCCCGCGTGCCGTGGTGAGGACGGCGCGGGCCAGTTCGCGGTAGCCGAGGGTGCGGCCGTCGGGGCCGGTGAGGGCGGGCGCGCCGGCGCGCCGGTCGGCGGTGTCGAAGAAGGCGGTGAGCAGATCGGTCCGGTCGTCCGCCGCGGGCCGGGTGTCGGTCAACTGGCGCTCCTGAGCTCGATGTTCAGCCGGGCGTAGCCCGGGATCAGGACGTTCCGGGCCGGGCGGCGGCCGGTGACGGTGACCGGTCCGGCGGCGAGCGCGGCGGCCAGCACCGCGCGGATCTGCGCCATGGCCAGCGGCATGCCGAGGCAGAAGTGCGGGCCGGCGCCGAACCAGAGCCGGCGCAGTTCCGGCGGGTGCGGCCGCTCGGGGGCGAACGGCCCGTGGGCCCGCGCGCACAGCAGGGTGGCCACCACGACCCGGTCGCCGGGCGCGACGGGGACGCCGCCGATCCGTGCGGCGCGGGCGACGCTGCGCAGCATCACGGGGGAGGGCACGGTGATCCGCAGGGCCTCCTCGATCACCGGGTCGGGGTCGGCGGCGGGGTCCGCGAGCCGGTCGAGCCGGCCGGTGTCGTGGCCGAGGGCGATCAGCCGCGGGATGAACGAGACCAGGGTCTCGGTGCCGGTGAGCAGGAAGGCGCCGACGGCCCCGCGGGCCTCCTGCTCGGTCAGGCCCAGTTCCCGCAGCCGGCCGGGCAGGGTCGTCTCGCCGCCCTGCCGGTAGGCGGTCACCGCCGAGGCGGTCAGCCGGCCCAGCACCTCGCGCGCCCGCGCCACCTGAGGGCCCGTCATGCCGGAGCGCCACAGCCGTACCGACCTCGTCACCTCGGACGCCTCGGCGTGCGCCCCGCCGAACCGGCCGGGCTCCGCGGGCATCCCGACGATCGCGCAGATCGCGGCGCCGGCGCAGATCTGCGCGACCCGGACCAGGTCGACCTGTTCGCCGGCGCGCAGCCGGCCGGTCAGCGCATCGAGCGGCTGCGCCAGCACCCGGGCGCACAGGGCCGTGACGTAGCCGGGGGTGAAGAGCCCGGACAGCCGGCGGCGGAGCGCCGCGTGGTCGGGGCCCTCCATGTTGAGCAGCACCGACGGGCCGAGCACCGGCGTCCACAGGTCGGACGGTGAGCCGGGCCCGGTCTTGGTGAAGTGCTCGGTGTCGCAGAGGACGTCGCGGGCCAGCGCGGCGTCGCTGACCACGACGCCGACCCGCGGCACCCGGACGACCGGGCCGCGGGCGGCAATGGCGCGCAGCAGCCGGTAGGCGACCGGATGGGCGGCGGTCTGCACCCGGTGTTCCCAGCGCTCCCAGGTGGCGGGCGGCGCCGCCGTGGTGGTGGTCGTCACCGGATGTCCACCACCTCGGGGCGGTAGCGGTGGTCCGCGTACCAGCCGAGGGTGCGGCGCAGGCCCCAGGCGTGCACCCGGCGGGCCGAGCCGGCCACCTGCACGTCGCGCCGGGTGCCGTACGCGGTGGTCAGCCGGCGGACCGCGTTGACCAGGGCGCGGTCCTCGTGGACCTCCTCGATGGCGGTGCGCGGGAAGCCGCCGGCGCGTTCGTACAGGTCCGCGGTGATCGCCATGTTGCAGCCGGGCGCCATCACGTACGGGCCGAGGTAGCCGGGGCCGCGGTTGCCGGGCCGGAAGCGGCCGAAGAGCGCGGCCACTTCGGTCGCGGTGACCAGGGCGGCGCGCCGCAGCGGGGGCAGCGGCGCCTCGTCGGTGCGGGGCCGCAGCCGGCCGGCGATCAGTTCCAGTCCGGCGTCGAAGCCGGCCCGGACCCGGGCGGTCCAGTCGGGCGCGGGCAGGCAGTCGGCGTCGGTGCGGGCCAGGTGGGTGGCGCCGTGCGCGATGGCGTGGCGCATCCCGGTGTCGGCGGCCGCGCCGGTGCCCTTGCGGGTCTCGTGCACGAGGTGCAGCCCGCCGGGGAAGCCGAAGGACCGTACGACGTCCGCGGTGCCGTCCGTGGAGTCGTTGTCGACGATCACGAGGGAGAAGTCCCGGTCGGTCTGGGCCGCGAGCGCCCGCAGCGTCGCGGTGATGCCCAGGGCCTCGTTGTAGGCGGGTACCACCGCCCAGAGCCTCACAGCCGGATCACGCTCACTCCCATGCTGATGCCGCCGGCGAGCCCGACCAGGGCCACCAGGTCGCCGACGCCGGCCCGGCCGCTCTCCCGGGCGCGGACGAGCTGCAGCGGCAGGCTGGCGGAGGCCGCGTTGCCGTGTTCGGTGACGGTGAGCGGGATCTTGTCGGGGGGCAGCCCGAACCGTTCGGCGAGCTGGTCCAGATAGGGCTTGGAGACCTGGTGGACGCAGATGGCCGCCATGTCCTGCCAGCGGACGCCGAGCCGCTCCAGGGTGTCGTCGAGGATCTTCGGGCCGAGCCGCTCGAAGGCGCGGCGCAGGCCCACGCCGTCGAGCCGGAAGTAGGTGTGCTCGTCGCCGCGGGGGTGGGCCGAGCCGCCGGACGCGAGGGTGCCGACGTTCCAGGAGGCGGAGTCGGCGGTGAAGCCGCAGCCGAGGATGCCGGGCTCCGCGGACGCCTCGACGAGCAGCGCGGCGCCCGCGTCGGAGAGGGTGTAGCCGGGGATCGACGCGAGGTAGGTGCGCAGGTCCGGCACCGCCCAGCGGACGGCGCGGGAGGGCGATTCACCGCCGGCGATCAGGATCCGTCGGTAGGAGCCCTGGGCGATCAGCGCATGGGCGGTCTCCAGCGCGTTGAGCACGCTGTTGCAGGCGTTCTTGACGTCGAAGACGGGGCAGCGCAGGCCGAGGCGGTCGGCGACCATGTGCGAGGTGGCCGGCTCGATCATGTCCTGGCTGGCCGCGGCGAAGAGCAGCAGGTCGATGGTGCCGGCGTCGGTGCCGGTCTCGGCGAGGAGTTTGCGGGCCGCGGCGGCCGCGAGGTCGGACGCCTGCCAGTCGTCGGGCATGACGTGCAGCCGCTCGACGCCGGTCAGCCGCCGCACGAGGCCGGGCGGCGGGCGGAATCCGGTGCTCGCGGCGGCCACCAGGTGCTCGGTGTCCGTCGTGGAGCGCAGGGTCTCGGGCAGGTGGACGGCCACACCGGCCAGCCGTGCGTGGATCTGGGGCATGGTGCTGGTCTCCCGTCAGACGAGGGTCACGGTCAGCCGGTCGTACGAGGGGATGACCACGCGGCGGCTGTAGCGGCGCTCGGTGATCCGCCAGGGCCGCCCCACCGCGGTCAGGGTCTCCAGGGTCCGGCCGATCTCGGCCTGGGCGATGGCGGAGCCGAGGCAGTGGTGGCGGCCGGCGCCGAACCACAGCTGGCGGTTGGCGGGTTCGGCGGGCCGGCCGAGCCGGAACCCGCCGGTGAGGCTGTTGGCGGTGTAGTTGAGCAGCGTGATCCGGTCGCCGGCCTTCAGGGTGCGGCCGGCCAGCCGCACCTGGCTGCGTACGGTCCGGCCGATGACCGGGGCCGGTGCGGTCACCCGCAGCCCCTCGCGGACCGCCTCCGGGACCCGCTGCGGGGACGCCAGGAGGGCGTGCTGCTCGCCGGTGTCGTGCAGCAGCGCGACGGTTCTGGTGATCGCGCTGGCGGCGGTCTCGGTGGCGGCCACGCCCACGAGAGCGGCCATGCCGGCGGTCTGCCGGGCGTTCAGCCCGACCTCGCGGCAGCGGCCGATGAGGTGGTCGGCGGGCTCGGTGGCCCAGCGGCCCTCGACGTGCCCGGTGAGCCGCGCGACGATGCCCCGGCCGCGGGCCACGGTCGCCTCGGTGAGCTCGCCGCCGCCGGCCGCTTCGACGGACAGCGCGGCGAGTTGGCGGGCGGTGGCGAAGACCTTCTCGTAGGCGGCGTCGTCGGTGCCGGTGACCGGGACGCGGAGCAGCTCGGTCACGATGCGGCCGACGACGGCCCGGCCGAGGGCGGCGACGTCGAGGGGCCGGCCCGCGGCGAGCTGGACCCGGGCCTCGACGAGCCGGGCGCCGATGGTGCGGTCGACCAGCTCGCGGGCCGCGGTCTCGCCGAACAGCTCGCGGGTGCCGGCGCGCAGGGCCCGGTGCCCCTCGCCGTCGAAGAGATCCTCGACCCAGCCGCCCAGGAGCTGGGCCCACAGCCGGCCGACGCCGCCACGGTCGAGGACGGTGAAGTGCTTCTGGTCGACGAGCACGGACCGGGCGGTCGCCGCGTCGGCGGTCAGCCAGCCCAGCTTCGGGACGTACGTCAGGGGCCGGGCCAGCCGGCCGGCGTGCAGCAGCAGCGGGAGGGCGGGGCGGCTGGCGGCCAGCACGCGCAGCTCGTGGAGTCCGGCGCGGTTCATGGTGGTCCCTCTCGTGGTGTCGGGGGAACGGCCGGGGCCCGCCGGGCTCCCTCCCGTACGGGGGAGGGAGGGGGCCCGTCGGGGGGCAGGCTGCGGGATCAGCCTGCCTGCGGTGGGAAGAGCGCTGCCATGCCGTCGATCGACTCGGGGCCGTAGCCGACCGAGCCGACCGGGACACGGGACTTGGTGGCCTCGATGACCCGGACCGTCCACACGGGGCCGAAACCGCCGCACAGTTCGATGAGCTGGATGCCCTCGTCGACGAGCCGGGCGGCGATCTCCGGCGCCCGGGACGGGTCCGCCATGCCGACCATGACGGCTCGGAAGCCGTCCCGTTCGATGACGGAGCGGTCGCGGTCGGGGTCGAGCCCGCGTCCGGTGAAGAGGAACCCGAAGGCGTCCAGGGCCATGCTCAGCCCTCCTTCCGCGCGTGCTGCAGCTCCGCCACGACCAGGTCGGCCGCTTCGGCCAGGCTCAGTCCGCCCAGCGACGCCTCCGTGCGCAGCTCGGCGCCGCACCACTTCTGCAGGTCGCCGAGGAGCACCGAACTCGTCATGGAGTCGATGCCGAAGGCGCTGAGCGGGACGTCCGCGTCGAGGTCGGCGGGCGCCATCTCCAGCATCTCGGCCAGCACCCGGCGCAGCCGCTCGACGACCAGCTCCGGGGTGATCTCCTCAATGACGTTCATGACGCACCGTCCTTCCGCTTGCTGGACCACTGGGCCAGCGGCGGCAGCTGGCCCGACCTCATCTGCTCGGCGCAGGCGCGCCGGCGGATCTTCCCGCTGGTGGTGCGGGGCACCTTGTTGCGCGGTACGGCGTAGACGCTGACCGCGGTCGGCAGCACCTTGGCCACCGCGATACCGGCCGCGCGGACGGCGGTGGCGAGCACCTCCGGGTCGCGCACGGTGGTCTCCACCACCACGGCCACGCCCCGGTCGTCCTCGTGGAGCGGCCAGGCGGCGGCCCGCTGCTGGGCGAAGGCGGGGTGGGCGGCGACCGCGACGGCCTCGGCGTCCTGCGGGAAGTAGTTCTCCCCGCCGATGATCAGCACGTCCTTGATGCGGCCGGTGATGAACAGCTGGCCGCCGTCGACGAATCCGAGGTCCCCGGTGCGTACGTAGGCCGGGCCGGTGCCGTCCTCGGTGCCGGCCAGGCGGGCCGCGAAGGTGTCCGCGGACTCCGCTTCCCGGCCCCAGTAGCCCCCGCAGTTGCCGGGCGAGTCGACCCAGATCTCGCCGACCACGCGGTCGGCGAGCGCCTGGCGGGTGGCGGGGTCGACCACGGCGACGCGGATGCCGTCCGCCACCGGGCCGCAGCCGACGAGTTCCACGCCCGCGGCGGTGTCGGCGGTCGGCACGGCCTTGCCCTCGGCCAGTGCCTCCCGGTCGTAGTACGTGGCCACCACCGGTTCCAGGGACGGGCTCACGCTCACCAGGAGGGTGCACTCGGCGAGCCCGAAGCCGGGCGAGAAGACCTCCTCGCGGAAGAAGCTCAGCCGGAACGCCTCGGCGAACCGCCGCTGGGTGGCCGCCCGTACCGGCTCGGAGCCGTTGACCGCGACCCGCCAGGTGGACAGGTCGAGGGCGGCGCGCTCCTCCGCGGGCACCCGGTTGACGCACATGTCGTACGCGAAGTCGGGCGCGGCGGTGAAGACGTCGTCCTCCGCGGCGATGGCGCGCAGCCACACCCGCGGGTCGCGGACGAAGGTGGCCGGCTCCATGGTGACGGTGGCCGCGCCGGACACCAGGGGCAGCACCACCGCGGTGCACAGGCCCATGTCGTGGAAGAACGGCAGCCAGCTGACGATGGTGGTGGTGGGCTCCACCTCGCAGGCGTCGCGCATCGCGATCTGGTTGGCGACGAGGTTGCCGTGCCGGACGACGACGCCGCGCGGGTCGCCGGTGGAGCCGGAGGTGTACTGGAGCAGCGCCGTGGTCGCCGGGTCGAGCGCGACCGGGTCGGGCAGCGCGGCCCCTTCGGGCTCGGGGCGGTCCGGCCGGCGGACGGCGATCCACCGCACACCGGGCAGCAGTGCGGTGTCGGCCTCGTCGGCGTCCTCCTGGGTGGAGACGAGGACGGCGCACGGGTCGCAGTCGCCGCAGATCGCCGACAGCCGCTCGGCGCGGGTGGTGGTGCCGCCCCGGGCGGCGGTGCGGAACGCGGGCACCGGCACGGCGATCATCCCGGCGTACAGGCAGCCCAGGAAGCCGATGTGGAAGTCGAGTCCGGGCAGCGCGGGCACGATGACGCGGTCGCCGGCGGTGCCGGCCTCGCGCAGTGCGGCCGCCAACCGGCGGGCACGCAGGTCGAGTTCGACCGGGGTCAGGGCCTCGACGGTGTCGCCGGACGCGTCGAGGGCGGTGACCACCGGCCGGTCCGCGTCGGGGCCCGCGGCGCGGGCGAGCAGCGCCTCGACGAGGGTGCGGGGCTCCCGGCCGGGGCCCGGCGCCGTGGTCGTGGTCGCCTCCATTGGGGTGTTCACTGCTGTGCTCCTCATTCGACGGTGCCTCGGGACGCGAGGGCGGTGCCGGATCGGGTTCCCGGCTGCGGCCGGGCGGCCGGGGCGGCGAGCGCACCGGCGGGAATCGCGGTCGGATAGCGGCCGGTCAGGCAGGCGGTGCAGTAGCCGGAGGGGTCCCCGCCGGCCGCCTCCAGGAGCCGGTCCAGCGAGAGGAACGCCACGCTGTCGCAGCCCAGTTGCCCGGCCAGCTCGGTGATCGGGAGTTGGGCGGCGAGCAGTTCCTCGGGCCGTCCGGTGTCGATGCCGTAGAAGCACGGCCACCGGTACGGCGGGGAGGCCACCCGCAGGTGCACCTCCACGGCCCCGGCCTTGCGCAGCAGTCCGGTGACGGTGCGCATGGTGGTGCCCCGGACGAGCGAGTCGTCCACCAGCACCACCCGCTGCCCGGCGACCGCGGCGGCGACCGGGGCGAGCTTGCGGCGCACGGTGGTCTCCCGGGCGGCCGGGTCGCCCGCGATGAAGCTGCGGCCGACCGCCCCGGGCCGCAACAGGCCCTGGACGACCCGCAGTCCGGCCCGCTCGGCGTAGCCGTCGGCGGCCACCCGTGCCGTCTCCGGGGTGGCGACGACGACCGGGCGCGGCGACCCGGTCACCGGCGCGTAGTCGGCGAGCGCCTGGCCGGCCCGGTAGCGCGCCTGGTAGACGCTGCGCCCGGCGAGGGCCGAATCGGCCCGCGCGAAGTAGACGTACTCGAAGAGGCAGGCCGCGGTCTTGGCGTCCGGCACCGGCACCCGGCTGCTCGCGGTGCCGTGCGGGCCGATGGTGAGCACCTCGCCCGGCTCCAGCTCGCGGACCACCTCGCCGCCGACGGTGGTGATCGCCGCGGTCTCGGAGGCCAGCAGCCAGGCGTCGCCGCGCCGGCCGAGGGCCAGCGGCCGGAAGCCGTGCGGGTCACGCACGCCGTACAGCTGCGCGCCGTCGGACAGGACCAGGGCGTAGGCGCCGGTCAGCCCGGGCAGCACCGCGTGCAGGGCGGCCGAGGTGTCGATGCCCTCCGCGGCACGCCGGGCGAGCAGCAGGTGGGCCATCAGCTCGCTGTCGGTGGCCCACCGGGCCGGGTCGATCGCCTCGGCGCCCGGCGCGGTGTGCGGGTCGACCAGGGTGCCGTTGTGGGCCAGGGCCAGCGGCGGCCGGTCCAGGACGACCGGCTGGGCGCCGGCCAGCCCGTCCCGGGCGCCGTGGGTGGCGTAGCGGACGTGACCGACCGCGACCGGGCCGTGCGGCAGTCCGTCGAGGTCGGGCATTCCCTGGGCGACGGTGCCGGCGCCGTGCCGGGCGACCAGGGCGCCGCCGGTGCCGACGGCGATGCCGACGCTCTCCTGGCCGCGGTGCTGCAGGGCGACGAGCATCTCCCGTACCAGTGCGGCGTGGTGGCCGGACGGCCCCCAGACGCCCGCGACGCCACAGGCCTCGCGGGGCTTGTCCGCGTCGTACCGGGACCCGGTCATAAGGCGTCACCGCCCGCGTCGAGCCAGTCGGTGAAGGCGTCCAGGTCCGGCAGGATCACGGTCGAGCAGGACAGCACCGCGAGGTTCTGGCGCATGTCCGTGATGGCGACGACGGTGCGGCCGGCGCGGTGCGCGGAGAGCATCTCCGCGGCGGTGCCCATGCTCGGCTCGTGGCCGGGCAGCCAGGCCACACAGACGTCGCTGTCCGCCGCCAGCCGGGTGAGCCGGTGGAACAGGTCGGTCAACTCGCGGAGTTCCTTGGCGAGTTCGTCGTGGTGCAGGACCTTGCGGTCGGCCAGTGCGGCGTGCGCGGCGCGGACGTCCGCGGGGTGCGCGGCGAGCCATTCGGCCATCACCACACCCGGGTCGTGGATGACCGCGTCGGGGCGCCGGGCGCGCAGCGCCTCGGTCAGCCGTTGCCGGTAGGACTGATCGGTGAGGTCGGCGCCGGTGCGCGCGCCCTGCATGGTGCCGGCCAGGAAGTAGGAGCGGGACCGCCCCTCGTCCCGCACGTCGTGGGCGGTCACTCGTCCTCCAGGGAGTACGGGGCCAGGACCAGCCCGGCCGGTGCCGCGGCGCGGTGGATCGCGGCCGCTTCGAGGAGGAAGGCGACCACGTCGTCCTGCGGTGCGCCGACCGCGTCCGCGACGACCTCCAGGTCGCGCCGGAAGCGGGCGTCGCCGTGGGTGGCGACGGCGCCCTGGTTGTCCTTGGTGAGCATCAGCAGGCTGTCCTCGGCGACCCCGGCGGGCCGCCCCGCGAGCGGCAGGACCAGCTCCGCCATCTGCCGGGTGACCGGGTGCAGCACCCGTACGGACACGCTGTGCTGCTCGGGGTGGACCAGCAGCGGACGCACCCAGTCCGCGGCCGGCGGCACGGTCTCCAGCTGCGACTCGGGGCGCAGCACGAACGACCGCGAGGCGATGTTGTGCCCGCGCCGCGGGCTGTACCGCAGGTAGTCCAGGCGGACCGCGTCGTCGTCGAGCGTCCAGGTGGCCCGCACCCGGCTGGGCGCCGGGCTGCCGTCCTTCTTGACCCGGTACGGGTAGGCGTCGACGGTCAGCTGTACGACGCCGTCCTTGGCGGCGGAACGGTCGAGCCGCAGCGGCTCGGCGTGCAGCAGGTAGGGGTCGAGGATGTCGAGGCCCTCCGCCCGCCGGTAGACGGCCGCCACGTGCCGCCCGTCGATGGGGTATTCGGCGGTGATCCCGGACCGTTCGGCGACCAGCCGGCCGGCCGTGAACGACTGCCAGGCGCAGGACTGTCCGAACCGCGGCGGGGCGGCCCGGGTGCCGAAGTACTCGTGGAACTGGGAGGCGCTGTTGTACGGCACCCCGACGAGCACCTCGTCGAGGACCTCCTTCTGCACCTCGCTCAGCACCGCCGCGCCGACGGCGTTCACTTGCGGCCTCCCGAGAAGAGCGCGGCCGCCTGCTCCAGCAGGGAGGGCCGTTGGGCGTAGGTGGTGTCGCGGCCGCCCAGCAGCGACAGGTGGTCGCGCAGCACCCGCAGGTAGGTGAGGAGCTCGAACTGGGTGAGATTGCGCGGGGAGTCCAGGAACTTGATCCCGCCGGTGATGTCCACGTCCCGCCTCCGCTTGCGCTCGTCGAACCGGCGGGCCGCCTCCGGGTCCCGTTCCCGGGCCGCCAGATAGCTCGCGATGACCCGCGACTGCAGCTCGACGGTCGGGAAATGGCCGCCCGTTCCGTCGGTCATTCCGGCGATGAAGAGGTCGTCGTAGCGCGGCGAGAACGCGAGCAGATAGAAGTCCGGCCGGCCCTTGTGCCAGTCGAGGTGCTCCTCATCGACGAACGGAATGTGGATCCGGAAACCGGTCGCCATGATGATGGTGTCGAATTCCTCCGACGTACCGTCCGAGAACTCGACGAACTTCCCGTCGAAACGCACCGGGGCCTTACGCACCTTCACCCGGCCGTGCGCGCAGTAGTACGGCAGCAGGGAGTTCACGATCGGCGGGGATTCCAGCGGCTCGTGATCGGGCTTCGGCAGACCGAACTGATCGGGGCTGCCGATGCTCAGCTTCAGCATGGTCCGGTACGCCGCCCGCGCCACCGGGGCCGGCAGCCGCAGATTCTGGCTCGATTCGGAGACCTGGTCCGCGGGCTTTCCGAAGATGAATTTCGGGAAGAAGTAGTAGCCGCGGCGCATGCTGATCGCGACGTGATCGGTGACCTGGGCGGCTTCCACCGCGATGTCACAGCCGGAGTTCCCGGCACCGATGACCAGGACCCGCTTGCCGGCGAGACCAACCGCGCTGGTGTAGTCCCGGCTGTGCAGGATCTCCCCGTCGAACTTCCCGGAGAACGCCGGCACATGGGGGTGCCAGTTGTGGCCGTTCGCGATGATCAGCGCGCGGTGCTCGGCCGAGTGCCCGTCCGCGGTGGTGACCCGCCAGCCGTCCGAGAGCCGCTCCACCTTCGTGACGTCGGAGTCGAACCGGATGAGCGGCAGCAGGTTGAAACGCTCCGCGTACTGCCGCAGATACCCGTGCACCTGATCGTGCCGGGGATAGGCGGGAAGCCCGCGGTCCATGGGCAGATCCGCATAACCCGTCACCTCGCGGGAGGTGATGGTGTGGGTGTTCTGATAGACGGAACTCCGCGGATTACTGATGTCCCAGATACCGCCCACGCCGGAGTGGGCCTCGTACGCCACACACGGAATGTTGAGATCACTGAGGTTCTTGAGAGAGGCCAGCCCGGAAGGGCCCGCTCCGATGACGGCGACCGGCCGTGGATCCACTTGTGGTTCTGGCATGGAACTGAATTCCCCCATCGATGGTGCGGCGTAGCCAGCTCCCTCCGAAGCCCGTGAGGGTGCTGCTGTACCAACAAGACTTCATCAAGTCGCGGGGCCGACTCCAGCCACTTTCAAGGACTTTCAAACGACCAGCGGGATTCCTGTCCAACCTTGACTTCAGCGCCCCGGCTTCCCCCTAATGGAGCCGACCGGACGGGGGCCCGGACCGAGGGGACCGAACGACTTCGCGCCGGAGTGCAGTACGTCACTCCGGCGCGAATCCCCGCACTCCGAAGTGAAACAGGTCACTTTTTCCTTCCGGTGGAACCCATCAACTCCCTTTTGCGTCAACACCCTTACCGGAAGGAGTGCCAGTGGCACGCGTCGTGGTCGACGTCATGCTCAAGCCGGAGATCCTCGACCCGCAGGGGCAGGCGGTGCAGCGCGCACTGCCCCGCCTCGGTTTCGACGGCATCGCGATCGCCGATGTCCGCCAGGGCAAGCGCTTCGAACTGGAGCTGGAGGGCTCGGTGGATGACGCCGCCCTCGCCCGGATCGAAGAGCTGGCCGGGACGTTCCTGGCCAACACCGTCATCGAGGACTTCACCGTGAAGGTCGAGCCGTCATGACCGCGCGCGTGGGTGTGATCACTTTCCCCGGCACGCTCGATGACCGCGACACCCGGCGCGCGGTTGCTCTGGCGGGCGCCGAGGCGGTGCCGTTGTGGCATCGTGACAAGGACCTCGGGCAGGTCGACGCCGTGGTCCTGCCCGGCGGGTTTTCCTACGGCGATTACCTGCGCGCCGGGGCCATTTCCCGCTTTTCACCCGTCATGGAGTCGGTGATCGCCGGCGCCCGGGCCGGTCTTCCCGTCCTGGGTATCTGTAACGGGTTCCAGGTGCTGACCGAGACGCATCTGCTGCCGGGCGCGATGCTGCGCAACAACCATCTGCACTTCATCTGCCGGGACCAGAAGCTGCG